>NZ_JBHYGR010000052.1:8306-25546 GCF_042738155.1 Kitasatospora sp. NPDC059088
GGGGGCCGTTTGCGGGGGTGGGTGTGTGGGTGGATGGGGGGGTCCAAATCGCCACCCGGGGGGGGCCCGTGGGGGGTATAAACCCGGGCCGAAACCGCCCGGGGCCGCCGCGGATCTCAGGAATCCACGGCGGCCCCGGGGCCTCAGCGGCCCGGCCTCAGGAGCGGCGTCAGCGGACGTCGCCCATGAGCGACTGGACGCGCTTGCGGTAGCTGTAGACCGCGAAGCCCGCGAGGCACGCGAGGGCGGCCTGCATGCCGATGATGCCGGTGCCGTCCAGGTTGACGCCGGCCAGCGACAGGAGGCTGGTGGTGCAGTCACCGGCGGTGACGGCGAGGAACCAGACGCCCATCATCTGGGAGGCGTACTTCTGCGGCGCCATCTTGGTGGTGACCGAGAGGCCGACCGGGGAGAGGCAGAGCTCGCCGATGGTCTGGATCATGTAGATCGAGACCAGCCACATCGGGGAGACCTTGGTGCCGTCGCCCGCCATGTTCATCGGGACGATGAAGATGAAGAACGAGGCGCCGATCAGGACCAGGCCCATCGCGAACTTCGTGATGGTGTTGGGCTCCTTGTTGCGGCGCGACAGCCACAGCCACAGCCAGGCGAAGACCGGCGCGAGCGCCATCACGAACAGCGGGTTCAGCGACTGGTACCAGGTGGACGAGAAGCCGAGGCCGAGGACCTTGTCCGCGGTGTTCTTGTCCGCGAACAGGGACAGGGTGGACCCGCCCTGGTCGTAGATCATCCAGAACGCGGCGGCCGCGACGAAGAACCAGATGTAGGCGGTCATCTTGGACTGCTCGCCGGCGTCCAGCTGCTTGTCGCGCTTGATGCGGACCAGCACGACGACCGGGATGGCCAGACCCGCGATGGTCAGCGGGACGAGGGCCCAGTTCAGGGTGTAGACACCGAGCGCGACGACGGCGGCGTAGAAGACGACGCCCGCCAGGATCACGGCGCCGGCCTTCATCAGCAGGCTCTTGCGCTCCGCGGCCTGCAGCGGGTTGGGGACGACGCTGCTCTTCGGGCTCAGGTGGCGGGTGCCCATGAGGAACTGGGCCAGGCCGAGGCCCATGCCGACCGCGGCGAGCGCGAAGCCCAGGTGCCAGTTGTACTCCTTGCCGACCGTTCCGATGATGAACGGGGCGGCGAAGGCGCCGAGGTTGATGCTCATGTAGAAGACGGTGAAACCGCCGTCGCGACGCGGGTCCTCGGGACCGTTGTACAGGTGGCCGACCATCGTGGAGATGTTGGCCTTGAGCAGCCCGGAGCCGACCGCGACCAGGAGCAGGCCGACGAAGAACGCCGCCTGGCCCGGGACGGCCAGTGCGAGGTGGCCCGCCATGATCACGAAACCGGCGACGGTGACGGTCTTGCGGGCGCCCCAGACCCGGTCGCCGAACCAGCCGCCCGGGTACGCCATGAGGTAGACCATGGAGACGTAGACGGAGTAGATGGCCGTGGCCATCGTCGCCTTCATCGCGAGGCCGCCGCCCTGGCTGCCGGCTGCCGCGTCGGCACCGCCGGAGACCAGGTAGTAGATCAGCAGGGCGCGCATGCCGTAGTAGGAGAACCGCTCCCACATCTCGGTCATGAACAGCGTGGCGAGGCCTCGGGGGTGCCCGAGGAAGGTCTTGCCGCTGGGGGAGGCCGACGCGAGGTCGGCGGCCCGGGTGGTAGACGCCATGTGTAGTCGTTCCTTGCCTGACAGCGTCCGCCTGGGGGGGTGGCGGCGGACGAGGACTTGAACCACTCTACGTGGCGATATTTGGCGTTATCAGATGACAAACATTGCGAATCGCTCTGCTTAATAACAAAGTTGGCAACAGATCTGCCCGATTGATCCATGGTAGACGGGCGCGTCTTCCTTCGGTTCAAAGATCCAAGCGGGGATTCTTCGCCGAACGGCCGGTCAGCGGCGCTCCGTTGGCCCCCGACGGTCCCTTCTATAACGATCACCGTCTGTGAACTACCTCACAGGGGGTACGGGCATACGCGGGACGACTACCATCACCACATGACCTGTGTGCTGCTCGCCGAGGACGATCCGGCGATCTCCGAACCTCTCGCCCGGGCCCTGCGACGCGAGGGCTATGAGGTGCTCGTCCGCGAGGACGGGCCGACCGCACTCGCCGCCGGCCTCACCGAGGAGGTCGACCTCGTCGTCCTCGACCTCGGCCTGCCCGAGATGGACGGCCTCGAGGTCTGCCGCCGCCTGCGCGCCGACGGCAAGAGCTGCCCCGTCCTGGTGCTCACCGCCCGCGCCGACGAGGTGGACACCGTGGTCGGCCTGGACGCCGGCGCCGACGACTACGTGACCAAGCCCTTCCGCCTGGCCGAGCTGCTCGCCCGCGTCCGGGCCCTGCTCCGGCGCGGCAACGTCGACCAGCTCACCACCGGCGCGCACGGGGTGAAGATCGACATCGAGTCCCACCGCGCCTGGCTCGGCGAGGAGGAGCTGACCCTCTCCGCCAAGGAGTTCGAGCTGCTGCGCGTCCTGGTCCGCGACGCCGGCCGGGTGGTCACCCGCGAGGAGATCATGCGGCAGGTCTGGGACACCACCTGGTGGACCTCGACCAAGACCCTGGACATGCACATCTCCTGGCTCCGCAAGAAGCTCGGCGACGACGCGGCGAACCCGCGCTACATCGCCACGGTGCGCGGGGTCGGCTTCCGGTTCGAGAAGAATTAGCCGCGTACGGAGATCATGGCCGGGCGGCGGCCGATGCAGTGGAACACCTCGGGGAGCAGCAGCGTGAAACGCAGGATGATCAACTCGCTGCTGGTCGTCGTCCTGGTGGTCGTCGTGGTGTTCTGCGTGCCGCTCGCCCTGGTCGAGAAGCGCAGCATCGTCGACGCCGCCCAGGACCGGGTGGACGCGACCGCCGTCCGGGTGCTCGCCCTGGTCGAGAGCCGGCTCGCCGCCGGTGAGTCGGTCAAGGAGGGGCGGGTCTTCGAGAGCCAGGTCACCGAGGGCAGCTACGTCGAGGTGCAGATCCCCGGCCAGCAGGTCCTCTCGGCCGGCCGCCCGCCCGCCGGGAACCACCTGCTGCGGGCCGCCGAACACGGCACCAGCGGCGAGATCGTCACCGTCGAGCAGTCCCGCGAGGACGTCGACCACGAGATCGCCAACAACCTGCTGCTGCTCGGCGTGGTCGCCCTGCTGGCCGTCCAGGCCGCCGTCGCGCTCGCCGTCTGGCAGGCCAAGCGACTCGCCCGGCCGCTCACCGACCTCGCCGAGACCGCCGAACGGCTCGGCTCCGGCGACCCGCGCCCGCGCAACCGCCGGTACGGGGTGCCCGAACTCGACCGGATCGCCGAGGTGCTGGACACCAGCGCCGAGCGGATCGCCCGGATGCTCACCGCCGAACGCCGGCTCGCCGCCGACGCCTCGCACCAGCTGCGCACCCCGCTCACCGCACTGTCGATGCGGCTGGAGGAGATCACCGCCCTCGCCGAGGAGCCGGAGACCGTCAAGGAGGAGGCGACCATCGCCCTCCAGCAGGTCGAACGGCTCACCGACGTCGTCCAGCGGCTGCTCACCACCCAGCGCGACCCGCGCAGCCCCACCGCCGTCGCCTTCGACCTGGACGAGGTGATCAAGCAGCAGGTGGAGGAGTGGGGCCCGACGCTGCGCGAGCAGGGCCGGGTGCTGTCCCTGGAGGGCCTGCACGGGGTCACCGCGGTCGGCACCCCGGGGACGGTCGCCCAGGTGCTCGCCACCCTGATCGAGAACTCACTGATGCACGGCGCCGGGACGATCACCCTGCGGGTGCGGCCCTCCGGCACCTCGGTGGTGGTCGAGGTGCAGGACCAGGGCGCCGGAGTGCCGGCCGACCTCGGCAACCGGGTGTTCGAGCGGGCCGTCAGCGGCCGCAACTCCACCGGCATCGGCCTGGCCGTCGCCCGCGACCTCGCGGAGGCGGACGGCGGGCGGCTGGAGCTGCTCTCCTTGAAGCCCCCGGTGTTCGCGCTGTTCCTCGGGCGCAGCCACGAGGACTGAGCGGGGTACGAGGGCTGCGCGGGGCAGGGGGACGCGGACGGAGCCGGGTACGAGGACCGGGCCGGGTACGAGGACCGGGCGCGGTCAGCGGGCCCCGTCGAGCCGGACGTCGCGGACCACGTCGAGGTCGGTGAAGGTGGGCGGCGCGTCGCAGAGCGCCACCATCTCGCGGAAGATCCGGTCCGTCTCGGGGAGCTTCGAGTTGCGCATCGCCTCCTCGTAGGAGGGGAACTCCACGATCTCCACCACGTGGCGGGCATCCGAGCGGTCGGCGCCGACGACCGCGTGCGAGGCGGTCCGGCGGCCCTTGGTGGCCTCGACCCAGGTGTCCATGAGCCGGTTGAGGTCGTCGAGCCGGTCGGTCTTGCAGTCGATGATCTGGACGAACGCCATGGCGAGCCTCCTGGGACCCCCTCGGCCTCTCGATCGTCCGCGGGCCGTGCTCGCCCTCGGTCACCACTGTCCTCTCGCGGGGGCGGACCCGGCAAGGGGGAGGGGAGGGGCGGTCGCCGAGCGGCTACTCGGCCTTGGCGTAGCGGATCTGCTCGGCGGCCAGCATCAGCTCGGCCTGGGCGGCCAGCTCCCGGCCGTCGGCGGCCTCCGCGGCCTCCGCGGCTTCCCCGGTCCGTGCGGCCTCCGTGGCGTGTGCGGCCTGCGGGCTCGGCACGTTCGGTACGGGGGCCGTCTCGGGCAGCGCCTTGAAGACCCAGGTGCGGTACGAGACGAAGCGGAACACGGTGGCGATGGCGAGGCCGACGACCTTGGCGCCCATCTTCTCGAAGTTCGAGTCCAGGCCCAGCACGTACTGGGAGAAGCCGAGCACACCGGTCTCGATCAGCATGCCGAAGCCGCTGAACACCAGGAAGAGGGTGATCTCCCGCTTGCGGGAGTCGGCGTCGCGGTCCCGGTACAGCCAGTACCGGTAGCCGAGGTAGTTGGTGGCGATCGCGATCACCGTGGCGGCGATGTTGGACCGCAGCGAGGCGATGCCCAGGCCGATGTTGCAGACCCAGAAGACGGCGAAGTTGACCACGACCCCGCTCAGGCCGACGATGCCGAACTTCACGACCTCGCCCCTGATCCCACGCACCTTCTGCATGAGTGAGGGGTTCGAAGCTGTGGTCGTCGCCATACCGGGTGGCCTCCATGTACCTGCGGGGAAAGGGTGTCCCACTGGGCCGGGGACACCCCTTGAGCCCTGCGTGCACGCACATGATCCGACCGCGCGGACGAGGACCTAGCCGTCCAGGCTACCCGCTTCCACCGAACGGCTCAGCCGTCCGGAGGAGGGGTTGACATCTACGCGCGTCCACTACTCACACCCCCACCGCGGCTCCATGGCCCCCACCGGCCCGGATATCCTGGCGAGGTGACTTCCCCGGGCAATGTGAATTTTCCAGTGGTGGGCATGATCGGTGGCGGGCAGCTGGCCCGCATGGCACACCAGGCGGGCATCCCGCTCGGGGTCAGGTTCAAGCTCCTCGCCGACACCCCCCAGGACTCCGCCGCACAGGTGGTGTCCGACGTCGTCCTCGGTGACTACCGGGACCTCGACACCCTGCGCCGCTTCGCGGCCGGGTGCGACGTGATCACCTTCGACCACGAGCACGTCCCCACCGAGCACCTGCGGGCCCTGGAGGCCGACGGCATCGCCGTCCGCCCCGGCCCGGAGGCGCTGGTCAACGCCCAGGACAAGGGCGTGATGCGGGCCAAGCTCGACTCCATCGGGGTGCCCTGCCCCCGGCACCGGATCGTCGCCGACCCGGCCGACGTCACCGCCTTCGCGAACGAGGGCACCGGCTACCCCGTCGTGCTCAAGACCGTCCGCGGCGGCTACGACGGCAAGGGCGTCTGGGTCGTCGACGACGAGCGGGAGGCCCAGGCGCCGTTCCTGGCCGGCGTCCCCGTGCTGGCCGAGGAGAAGGTCGACTTCGTCCGCGAGCTGGCCGCCAACGTGGTCCGCTCGCCCAGCGGCCAGGCCGTCGCCTACCCGGTCGTCGAGAGCGTCCAGGAGAACGGCGTCTGCGCCGAGGTCACCGCCCCCGCACCGGACCTCGACCCCGCCCTGTCCGATGAGGCCCAGCAGCTCGCCCTGCGGATCGCCGGCGACCTCGGCATCGTCGGCCACCTCGCCGTCGAGCTGTTCCAGACCCGGGACGGCCGGATCCTGGTCAACGAGCTGGCCATGCGCCCGCACAACTCCGGGCACTGGACCCAGGACGGCGCGGTCACCTCGCAGTTCGAGAACCACCTGCGGGCCGTCCTCGACCTCCCGCTCGGCGACCCCCGGCCGCGCGCCAAGTGGACCGTCATGGTCAACGTCCTCGGCGGCGACTACCCGGACATGTACCACGCCTTCCTGCACTGCATGGCCCGCGACCCCGGGCTGCGGATCCACATGTACGGGAAGGACGTGAAGCCCGGCCGCAAGGTCGGCCACGTCAACGTCTTCGGGGACGACCTCGACGACGTCCGCGAGCGCGCCCGCCACGCGGCCGCCTACCTGCGAGGAACGATCACCGAATGACCAACCCTCTTGTCGGCATCGTGATGGGTTCGGACTCCGACTGGCCGGTCATGGAGGCCGCCGCCCAGGCCCTGGACGAGTTCGAGATCCCGTACGAGGTGGACGTCGTCTCCGCCCACCGGATGCCCCGCGAGATGGTCGCGTACGGCGAGCGGGCCCACGGGCGCGGCCTCAAGGCGATCATCGCCGGCGCCGGCGGCGCGGCCCACCTGCCGGGCATGCTGGCCTCCGTCACCCCGCTGCCGGTCATCGGCGTGCCGGTGCCGCTGCGCTACCTGGACGGCATGGACAGCCTGCTGTCGATCGTCCAGATGCCGGCCGGCGTGCCGGTGGCGACCGTCTCGGTGGCCGGCGCGCGCAACGCGGGCCTGCTCGCGGTGCGGATGCTCGCCGCCTTCGACCCGGAACTCACCGAGAAGATGACCGAGTTCCAGGCCGAGCTGAACAACCAGGCCACCGAGAAGGGCAAGAAGCTCCGCGCCAAGGTGGCCGGCTCCTCGTCCTTCGGCTTCGGCAAGTAGGCCGCCCGGCGGGGTGGGGTAGAACAGCCCGTATGACTTCCGACTCCCTCACCCCGCAGGACCGATCGGACCTCCCGGACTTCCCGGACCGCCTGGACCGCGCCCGCGCCCTGCTGCGCACCGCCCCCGTGGTGGACGGCCACAACGACCTCCCCTGGGCGATGCGCGAGCAGGCCGGGTACGACCTCGGCGCGCTCGACCTCGCCGCCGACCAGAGCGAGCGCCTGCACACCGACCTCGCCCGCCTCGCCGAGGGCGGGGTCGGCGCGCAGTTCTGGTCCGTCTACGTGCCCACCTCGCTGGCCGGCGACCACGCCGTCAGCGCCACCCTGGAGCAGGTCGACTTCGTCCACGCCCTGGTCGAGCGCTACCCGGACCGGCTGCGCCTGGCCCGCACCGCCGCCGACATGGAGGCCGCCCGCGCCGAGGGCCGGATCGCCTCGCTGATGGGCGCCGAGGGCGGCCACTCGATCGACTGCTCGCTCGCGACCCTGCGCGCCCTGTACGAACTCGGCGTGCGCTACCTGACGCTCACCCACAACGACAACGTGCCGTGGGCCGACTCCGCGACCGACAAGCCGGTGGCCGGCGGGCTGACGAAGTTCGGCGAGGAGGTCGTCCGGGAGATGAACCGGCTCGGCATGCTGGTCGACCTCTCGCACGTCTCCGCCGACACCATGCGGGACGCCCTGCGGGTCACCGAGGCGCCGGTGGTCTTCTCGCACTCCTCCGCGCGCGCGGTCTGCGAGCACCCCCGCAACATCCCGGACGACGTGCTGGCCCAGCTGCCCGCCAACGGCGGCGTCGCGATGGCCACCTTCGTCCCGAAGTTCATCCTGCCCGCCGCCATCGAGTGGACCCTGGCCGCCGACGAGAACATGCGCGCCCACGGCTTCCACCCGCTGGACACCACCCCGCCCGCGATGGAGCGCCAGCGCGCCTTCGAGGCCGCCAACCCGCGCCCGATCGCCACCCCGTCCACCGTCGCCGACCACCTCGACCACATGCGCGAGGTCGCCGGCATCGACCACATCGGCATCGGCGGCGACTTCGACGGCACCGCCTTCCTGCCCGACGGCCTCGACTCGGTGGCCGGCTACCCCAACCTGGTCGCCGAACTCCTCGGCCGCCACTGGTCGGAGGCCGACCTCGCCAAGCTCACCTGGCACAACGCCGTCCGCGTCCTGCGCGACGCCGAGTCGGTCGCCGCCACACTGCGCGCCGACCGCCGGCCCTCCATCGCCACCATCGCCCGGCTCGACGGCTGATCCGAGCCTTCTAACCCAGCCGCGGGATCTCGATGGCCGGGCACTTGTCCATCACCATCGAGACCCCGGCGGCCCGGGTCCGGTCGTACGCGGCCTCGTCGACGACCCCGAGCTGGAACCAGACCGCCTTCGCGCCGACCGCCACCGCCTGGTCGGCGACCTCCCCGGCCAGCGCGCTGTTCACGAACACGTCCACCACGTCGACCGGGAACGGGATCTCGGCCAGCGAGGCGTACCCGGGCTCGCCGAGGACGGTCTCGGCCTTGGGGTGCACCGGCACGATCCGCTTGCCGTGGCGCTGGAGCACCTGCGCCACGCCGTAGGCGGCCCGGGCGGTGTTGTTGGACAGCCCGACCACCGCCCAGGTGTCGCCGCTTCCGGTGAGGATCTCGCGGACGGTCGCGCCGTCGCCGTAGGTCGTCATGCCGGTGCCAACGACGGGCGCGGGCGCGGGATTCCGGGGGCGGTCAGGTGGCGGAGGCATCGGGGGCCGGGCGGCGGCCGGCCCCCGGCCGCTCGGACGGTGACCGGTCTCCGGCAGTCGTGACGATCCGTCACCGTGCGCCTTGGCATGCTCTCCCGGTTTTCCCGGTTGACCTGCGGCGGCGGGAAATGCGCTGGAAGGCGAAGTCGTGAATTCCCCGCGTGCCCCGGGGCGGAGTGGAATTCTCATTCCAAGACTCGGCCAACACCGGCATACAACGGCCCGGGCCCAGGAACACTGGGAATCGAAGCCTTTCGGCGGGGACGCGAGTATCGGGTGGGGAAACGTGAGCGGCGATCTTGACGAATTGGCCCTGGCCGCGGCGACGGCCCTGGTATCGGGCCTGATGACGGATTCCTGGGAGGCGGTGAAGCGTGGTTTCGCCGAGCTGATCGGTCAGGACGGGCGCATGGACGCGACGCGCGCGAGGCTGGCGGAGGCGTCCGAGCCGGAGCTGCCGCAGGCCCGGGAGGCCCAGGTGGGGGCGTGGAGCACCCGGCTGCGGGACGCGCTGGGCGACGATCCGGACGTGGCCGCGGGACTGCGGGCGCTGCTCGCCGAGGGGGTGGCCCCGGCGGCGGTTGCCTCGGCCGGCCCGGTGTCCCAGAAGGCCCGCGCCGGGGACGGCGGCATGGCCGTGAACGTCGGGCGCGACGTCGGCCCGGAGGGCATCATCGCGGGCGGCGATGTGCGCATCAACAAGAGGCGCATCGCATTCATCCCGATCGCGCCCTTCATCAGCGTCACGAAGAGCGCCGCGGCGGCGCATCCGGTGGTGGCGACCGTGACCACCCTCGTCGTGGTGGCCGGGGGCGTCTCCGGCGCGGTCACCGTCTGGCAGTCCGGTGACAGCCCGCAGCCGTCCGGACTCTCCCGGATGGTCGGCGGCTGGGACGGCACCTACACGTGCGGGCAGGGTCTGACCGGAATGCATTTGCAGATATCGGCGCCGGTGAAAGCCGGGACGGTCGACGTGGTGTTCAGCTTCTTCCCGGTGCCGGCCAATCCCGGCGTTCCGCGGGGGAGTGCGACGTACACCGGAACGCTTTCGGGGGCCAGCGTCCGCCTCGACCCGGTGGCCTGGGTCGAGCGACCGTCCGACTATCAGCTCATCAACTTCGTCGGCGATCTTCCGGCGGCCGACGGCGATGCGTACAGCGGTACCGTGACCGGGGTCGGCTGTACGACCTTCACCACCCGGCACACGACGCAGTGAGCGGTGACACCCGCCGTCAGCTCGGGCGGCCCAGGGCGCGGTAGGTCCAGCCGGCGGCGCGCCAGGCGTCCGCGTCGAGGACGTTGCGGCCGTCGAGCAGTCGGCGCTCGGCCACCACGGCGCCGAGCTCGGCCGGGTCGAGCGCGCGGAACTCGGCCCACTCGGTGAGGTGGAGGACGACGTGGGCGCCCTCGGCGGCCTCCAGGGCGGAGTCGGCGTAGGCCAGGGAGGGGAACATCTTGCGGGCGTTCTCCACGGCCTTCGGGTCGTAGACGGTGACCTGGGCGCCCTGGAGCTGGATCTGGGCGGCCACGTTGAGCGCGGGGGAGTCCCGGATGTCGTCCGAGTTGGGCTTGAAGGCGGCGCCGAGGACGGCGACCCGGCGGCCCAGGAAGCCGCCGCCGCACTGCTCGCGGGCCAGTTCGACCATCCGCGAGCGGCGCCGCATGTTGATCGAGTCGACCTCGCGCAGGAAGGTCAGCGCCTGGTCGGCGCCGAGTTCGCCGGCCCGGGCCATGAAGGCGCGGATGTCCTTGGGCAGGCAGCCGCCGCCGAAGCCGAGGCCGGAGTTGAGGAACTTGCGGCCGATCCGCTCGTCGTGCCCGAGCGCGGTGGAGAGCAGCGTGACGTCCGCGCCGGCCGCCTCGCAGACCTCGGCCATCGCGTTGATGAAGGAGATCTTGGTGGCCAGGAAGGAGTTGGCGGCGGCCTTCACCAGCTCGGCGGTCGCGTAGTCGGTGACCAGGAACGGCACCCCGGCCGCGATCGGCTCCGCGTACACCTCGCGCAGCAGCCGCTCGGCGCGCTCGCTGTGGGCGCCGACCACGATCCGGTCCGGCCGCAGGGTGTCCTGGACGGCGAAGCCCTCGCGCAGGAACTCGGGGTTCCAGGCGAGTTCGGCGCCCGCGCCGACCGGCGCCAGCGCGGCCAGCCGCTCGGCCAGCCGGGCCGCCGAGCCGACCGGCACGGTGGACTTGCCGACCACCAGCGCCGGGCGGGTCAGGTGCGGTGCGAGCTCGTCGATCGCGGTGTCCACGTAGGACATGTCGGCGGCGAACTCGCCCTTGCGCTGCGGGGTGTTGACGCAGACGAAGTGGACGTCCGCGAACTCCGCGGCCTCCTTGGCGGAGGTGGTGAAGCGCAGCCGCCCGGTCGAGCCCTCGTGCCCGGCCACGTGCTTGAGCAGCAGCTCGGACAGGCCCGGCTCGTACATCGGGACCCGGCCCGCGGTGAGCGTCGCGATCTTCTCGGGATCGATGTCCAGACCCAGCACCTCGAAGCCGAACTCGGCCATCGCGGCGGCATGCGTGGCGCCGAGGTAGCCGGTGCCGATCACGGAGATGCGGAGGGTCACGGGTTCCCCTTGAGTTGCGGGTTCGGCCAGTAGAGGGTGCCCCTGATGCTATCCGTCCCGCCCGGGTCGGTACGGATCGCCCGCTCGCCGAGGACGCTAGGCAGCCGCAGGTCGGAGCCCTAGGATCTCTACTGAACGGTAGTTAACCGCGATTCGACTCGGATCCGACGCCGATCGGACAACGGTCTGCGTCGGCCACTGGACGACGAGGCAGGCATCATGGCGGGCAGCGCAGGGGCGGCTGACTTCGATCTCTTCCGTATCTCCGAGGAGCACGGGATGCTCCGTGAGGCGGTGCGTTCGCTGGCCGAGGCGAAGATCGCTCCGTTCGCGGCGGAGGTGGACGAGCAGGGCCGGTTCCCGCAGGAGGCGTTGGACGCGCTGACGGGCAACGATCTGCATGCGGTGCACGTGCCGGAGGAGTTCGGTGGTGCGGGGGCGGACGCGTTGGCGACGGTGATCGTGATCGAGGAGGTCGCGCGGGTGTGCGGCTCGTCGTCGTTGATCCCGGCGGTGAACAAGCTGGGGTCGTTGCCGGTGCAGTTGTCGGGTTCGGAGGAGTTGAAGGCGAAGTACCTGGGGGCGTTGGCGCGGGGCGAGGGGATGTTCTCGTACTGCCTGTCGGAGCCGGAGGCAGGTTCGGACGCGGCGGGGATGAAGACGCGGGCGGTGCGTGACGGTGACTTCTGGGTGCTGAACGGGGTGAAGCGCTGGATCACCAACGCGGGGGTGTCGGAGTTCTACACGGTGATGGCCGTGACGGATCCTTCGATGCGGTCGAAGGGGATCTCGGCGTTCGTGGTGGAGAAGGGCGATGCGGGGGTGTCGTTCGGGGCTCCGGAGAAGAAGTTGGGGATCAAGGGGTCGCCGACGCGTGAGGTGTACTTCGACAATGTGCGGATCCCGGCGGACCGGATGATCGGTGCGGAGGGCACGGGTTTCGCGACGGCGATGAGGACGCTGGACCACACCCGGGTGACGATCGCGGCGCAGGCGGTGGGTATCGCGCAGGGGGCGTTGGACTACGCGAAGGGCTACGTGCAGGAGCGGAAGCAGTTCGGGAAGGCGATCGCGGAGTTCCAGGGTGTGCAGTTCATGCTGGCGGACATGGCGATGAAGCTGGAGGCCGCGCGGCAGATGACGTACGTGGCGGCGGCGAAGTCGCAGCGTGGGGACGCGGATCTGACGTTCTTCGGTGCGGCGGCGAAGTGTTTCGCGTCGGACGTGGCGATGGAGGTGACCACGGACGCGGTGCAGTTGCTGGGTGGTTACGGGTACACGCGGGACTACCCGGTGGAGCGGATGATGCGGGACGCGAAGATCACCCAGATCTACGAGGGCACCAACCAGGTCCAGCGGATCGTGATGGCCCGCAACCTGCCGTAGTCGCCAGGACCTTCGCAACGGCCCCCGACCGCCGCCGTGCGGTCGGGGGCCGTCGATCGTCCGGCTGTTCGTCCGGCATCGAACCTTCCTGGACGGGCGGGCTGCCGGATGTCATAAATGATCGTCAACTCGTTTGCCGAGCACGATCATTGCGGGAGTCCACGGATCATGAGCAGCACCCCCGAGCAGCGCACCGACGGCAAGGTCTGGCTGATCACCGGCGCCAACTCCGGCTTCGGCCAGGCCATCGCCGAGGCCGCCCTGGCGGCCGGCGACACCGTGGTCGCGGCGGCCCGCCGCCCCGAGGCGCTGGCCGAACCGGCCGCCGCCCACCCGGGCCGGCTGGTCCCGGTGCGGCTGGACGTCACCGACCAGGAGCAGATCCTCGCCGTGGTCGCCGAGACCGTGCAGCGGCACGGCCGGATCGACGTCCTGGTCAACAACGCCGGGCGCGGCGTGATCGGCGCCGTCGAGGAGACCACCGACGCCGAGCTGCGCGACCTCATGGAGCTGCACTTCTTCGGCCCGGCCGCGCTCACCCGGGCCGTACTGCCGCACATGCGGGCCCGGGGCGCCGGCGCCGTGGTGCAGATGAGCAGCATGGGCGGCCGCTTCTCCTTCCCCGGCGTCGGCGCCTACTCCGCCACCAAGTTCGCCCTGGAGGGGCTCTCCGAGGCGCTGGCCCAGGAGGTGGCCGGCTTCGGGATCAAGGTGCTGGTCGTCGAGCCGGGGTCGTTCCGGACCGGCTTCGCGGGCGGCGGCGCGCTGGCCCACTCCGCCCCGATCGAGGCCTACGAGCCGCTGGTCGGCCCGGTCCGCACCGGCCTGCCGGACTCCGACGGCAAGCAGCCGGGGGACCCGGCGAAGGCCGCCGCGGCGATCCTGGCCGCGCTGGCCGCCGAGCGGACCCCGCTGCGGCTGGCGCTCGGCACCGACGCGGTGGACGCCGTCCTCGGCAACCTGGACGGTGCCCGCCAGGAGGCCGAGGCCTGGGCGGCGGTCGGCCGCGGCACGGACTTCCCGGCCGGCAGCTGACCCCGCTCGCGGGGGGAATCAGGGCGACGGCGGGCAGCCCGGCTGCCTAGGCTGCCCGCCATGCGCACCACGACCGACACGCTCGGCCTCGCCCGGCTCACCCCCGAGAACATCGACGCCGCCCTCGCCCTGCGGGTCCGGCCCGACCAGGAGGGCCTGGTCGCCCCGGTGGCGAAGTCGCTGGCCGAGGCGTACGTGTACGGGGACACGGCCTGGCCCCGGCTGATCCTGGACGGCGGCCGGCCGGTCGGCTTCGTGATGGCCTTCTTCGACATCCGCTTCCACCCCGAGCGGCCGGACGACCGCCCCCGTTCCGGCCTGTGGCGCCTGCTGGTCGACGCCGGGCGGCAGGGCGGCGGCTACGGCCGGTTCGCGGTCGAGCAGGTCTGCGCGGAGATCCGCCGCCGCGGCGGCACCCGGGCGACGGTCACCTACCACCCGGGCCCGGACGGCCCGGCCGGGTTCTACGCCCGGCTGGGCTTCCGGCCCACCGGCGAGCTGAGCGGCGACCAGGACGTGGCGGAGGTGGAGCTGTAGCCGCCCTGTCCCGCCCCGCACCGTGCGGGCCGGCTCAGTCGAGCAGCGCGGCCGCCTGCTCCCGGGCCTGTCGCAGCCACTCGGCGCGCTCGGCGGCCGGGGCGCCGGTGACGGTGCGGAACACCGTCCGCCGGACGTCGGTGACGCCGACGTACGGCAGTACGCAGGCCGCCCAGATCCGTTCCAGCGGGTCGCCGAACTCCTCGCGCTCCCGGGCCTCGGGGGTGTCCGAGGTGTTCAGCACCAGGGCCCGCCCGGCGCGCAGCAGTCCGGCGGGTTCGCCGTCGGCGGTGCCGAGCTTGTAGGCGACGCCGGGGGCCAGGACCCGCTGCACCCAGCCCGCCAGGACCGCGGGCGGCATGCCCCACCAGTTGGGGTGGATCAGCACCAGGGCGTCCAGGGTGGCCACCTCGGCGCGGTGCGCGGCGAGTTGCGGGTCGGTGGCGGTCCCGGCGTCGTCGACCGTGCCGGTCTCCCCGGCGGTGAGCAGCGGTGCGAACCCGTCGGCGTACAGGTCGTGCGCCCGCACCTCGCAGCCGCGCCCGCGCAGTTCGTCCACCACGGCCTGGTACAGCGCGTGGTTGAAGCTGCCCGGCCGCGGATGTGCCAGGTAGACCCCGATCCGGTTCATGTTCCGCCCCCCTCAGGCTGGTTGGAGGCCGATGCTACTGGCCGGCCGTTGCGGTCGCGGCCCGTGGGGCGCCCGTGGACGCCCGGCACTGTGTGCACACGCACGCAACCTCGGTACGATGAACGGCATGGACCGCGCCGATCTCTCCCTGGGCCCCCTGTCGGAGCAGGACCACGCCTTCTACGGCCTGGTCTGGGCCGGCACCACGCTGGCCGCCCGGGTGGACCGGGAGCTCGCCCGGGTGCACGGGCTGCCGCTGTCCTGGTTCGAGGTGATGCTCTGGCTGGCCGGGCAGCGGGAGCCGGTGGCGGCCTCCGACCTCGGTGCCAAGACCATGCTGAGCCGCAGCCAGGTCTCCCGGGTGGTGGACGCCCTGGCCGGGCGCGGGCTGGTGGCCCGGACGCCCTCGGCCTCGGACGCGCGCTCGGTGCGGATCGAGCTGACCGAGCGGGGCCGCGCGCTCTTCGCCGAGGCGGACGCCACCCGGCGGGCCGCCCTGGCCCCGGTGTTCACCGACCGGCTGGACCCGGCGGACATCGCCGCCCTGGAGACGGTCTGGCGCAAGCTCAAGGCCTGAGCCCCACCGGCGGCCGCCCGACGCCGGCCGGCGAGCGGGACGAGCGGGATAACACGCCGCCGTGACCTCGCCCCCTACGGGGGTGGCGCGCGACGCGCGGCCGCTCGTGCCATGATCCCTGCATGGGTTCCAACGTTTTCTTCGACATCACCATCAACGACGAGCCGGCGGGCCGCATCGTCTTCAAGCTGTACGACGACGTCGTCCCGAAGACCGCGCGCAACTTCCGTGAGCTGGCCACCGGCCAGAACGGCTTCGGCTACGAGGGCTCCGGCTTCCACCGCGTGATCCCCGCCTTCATGCTGCAGGGCGGTGACTTCACCAACCACAACGGCACCGGCGGCAAGAGCATCTACGGCGAGAAGTTCGAGGACGAGAACTTCAAGATCAAGCACACCCGCCCGGGCCTGCTGTCGATGGCCAACGCCGGCCGCAACACCAACGGCTCGCAGTTCTTCATCACCACCATCGTCACCGACTGGCTGGACGGCAAGCACGTCGTCTTCGGCGAGGTCGTCGAGGGCATGGACCTGGTGAAGAAGATCGAGGGCCTCGGCTCGCAGAGCGGCCGCACCTCGGCCGTCATCAAGATCGCCAAGTCCGGCGAGGTCGAGTCCGTCTGACCGCAGCCCTCCTGGGCCCCTGACGCACGCCACCGCCCCGGAGCGGGGAGTCGGATCCGCCGATCCCCCGCTCCGGGGCGGTGGTGTCTTCCGTGGTGCCTCCCACGGTGCCTCCCGGGGCGCGTCCTAGGCCGAAGGACCGATGCCGCACCCCTGCCGCCCGGGTGGAGAATGGGCGGGTGGATCATGAAGATGTGTACGAGGGGATGGTCCCGGCCGCGCGGACGGCCTACCTGGAGCGGATCGGGGTGCCGGATCCCGGGGAGCCGTCGGCGGCGGGTCTGGCGCGCTTGCAGGAGGCCCATCTGCGGGCCGTCCCGTTCGAGAACCTGAGCGTCCACCTCCGCGAGCCGATCGTGCTGGACCCGGCGGCGCTGGTGGCGAAGGTCGTGGACCGGCGGCGCGGCGGCTTCTGCTACGAACTCAACGGCGCCTTCGCCGAGTTGCTGACGTCGCTGGGGTACCGGGTGAGCCTGCTGGCGGCCCGGGTGTTCGACGGGGAGCGGCCCGGGCCGCCGTTCGACCACCTGGCGCTGCGGGTCGACCTGGACGAACCCTGGCTGGTCGACGTGGGGTTCGGCCGGTTCACCCGGCACCCGGTGCGGCTGGACGGGCGCGGGGACCAGAGCGACCCGCACGGTACGGCGCTGCTGCGGCCGTACGGCGACGACGGCGACCTGGACGTCCTGCTGGACGGGGTGCCGCAGTACCGGGTCGGCCGGCACCCGCACCCGCTGTCCGACTTCACCCCGACCTGCTGGTGGCACGCGACCTCGCCGAAGTCCCCGTTCGCCCGGGGGACCACCTGCTCGATGCTCGCCGCGGACGGCGGCCGCACCACCCTCAACGGCACCCGGCTGGTCCGCACCGCCCCGGACGGCACCCGCGCCGAGGAGGAACTCACCGACGCCGACGCGCTGTCCGCGTACCGCGAGCACTTCGGCATCGTGCTCGACCGGCTGCCGGGAGCCGTCCCGGCCTGAACGCGCGCGGGGGCGCGGGGGGGGGGCGGGGCGCGGGGCGCGGGGGGGGGGGCGCGCAGGCGAGGCGCCCGGCGCGGGTGGGGGGGCCG
>NZ_JBHYGR010000052.1:25556-31602 GCF_042738155.1 Kitasatospora sp. NPDC059088
CTCCGGCAGCTGGGAGTGTCCTGCGCCCGCGGTCGGGGGGCCCCCCCGCCCGCGCCCCGGCCGGCGGCGCCCGCGCCCCCCGGCCCCCCCCCCCGCGGCGGCTACTTGAACTCGGGTACCGCGGTGTCGTTCTTGAACGCCTCGAAGACCTGCTTGGACTTGGCGGCGTCCCACTGCACCGCCGACTCGCCGGTCTTGGTGTGGTAGTCGGCGTTGCCGATCGGGACGGTCATGGTCTTGCCGCCGCCGCCGTTGACGTCCTTCATGGCGAGGAAGAGCGAGCCCAGGTCGGTCAGCCCGCAGTCGTCGTCGACGATCAGGGTGCCGAGCGCCGAGTCGACCAGCGGGTAGAAGGTGAACGGGTTGAGCACGGTGCCCGGGGAGGCGGCCTGGTGGGCGAGGGCGCCGAGGAACTTCTGCTGGTTGCGCATCCGGCCGAGGTCCTGGTCGGCCATCTGGTGGCGCTGGCGGACGAAGGCCAGGGCCTGGGTGCCGTTGAGGGTCTGGTCGCCGGCCTTGAGGTCGAGGCCGGAGTCCTTGTCCTTGATGTCCTGGTCGATGTGCATCTCGACGCCGCCGACGGAGTCGACGATGCCCGCGAACCCGGCGAAGCCGATCTCGGCGTAGTGGTCGATGCGGATGCCGGTGTTGAGTTCGACGGTCTGCACCAGGAGGCGGCCGTTGCCGGTGGCGAAGGCCGAGTTGATCTTCGAGGTGGTGGCCTTGACGGTCTTCCCGGCGCTCGTCCTGAACTCGGGGATCGGCACCCAGGAGTCGCGCGGGATGCTCATCAGCGTGTTCCCGTTGTCCCCGATGTGCAGGATCATCATCGAGTCGCTGCGCTTGCCCTCGACGTCGTGGCCGGTGTGCATGGTGTCCATCTGGGACTCGCTGAGGCCCTCGCGGCTGTCGGAGCCGACGATCAGCCAGTTGGTGCCCTTGCCGGCGGCCGGGCGGCCCGGGTAGCCGGCCAGCACGTTGTCGTGGTTGAGCTTGGAGTCCGCCCAGAACCAGGTGGACACGGAGGTCACCATGACGGCGATCAGCAGGCCGAAGACCGTCCACTTGACGACCCGCCGCCGCGGCCAGCGCCGGGACTGCGCGCCGCCCGGCCGCGCTCCGGCGGGACCACTGGGGCCGCCGGGGCCGCCGGGCCGGCCCGGTCCGCCCGGGCCGCCGGGGCCCGGCCGTCCGGGGCCGCCGGGGGCGCCCTGCGGCGGGACGCCGCCGAGCCGGTGCGGCGGTTCCGGCTGCCGGGGGGCGGGCGCGCCGGCCCCGCGCGGGTTGAGGGAGGCCGGCAGCGGTCGCTCGGACGCCGGGCCGCCGCCGTTGCCTCCGTAGGGGTTGCCTCCGCCGCCCGGGCGGCCCTCCTGCCACGTGTTCATGCCGTCGAGGATGCCCGACCCCGGTCCGGCTGACTCCCCCCGGGGCCCCTGCCAGGCCTCTTGTAGCAGTTTTGATGCACGTACCGGATCGTTCCGGCGTGAAATGCACCCGTCACCCCCGTTCCGCTTGCTGAAACGTTCCTTGACCGGTTCGAACGCACCGTGTTTGCATTTCGACATGGATCAGAGTCGGGCACTCACGCGTCGGCGCCACGTCGACCTCCAGCGTGTGTCCGGTTCGCTCTGTCGTCGCTGAAGCGCGCCCGTCGAGACCCCCGACCCGCTTCCAGCCAGAGGTGAACCCATGGCCACCGTCCTGTCCGTTTCCGGCTCCCCGTCCGCGACCTCCCGCACCACCCGGCTGCTGCGCCACGTCGACGCGCGCCTGGTGGACCGCGGCCACCACGTCATCCCCTTCGAGGCCCGCAGCCTGCCCGCGCAGGCCCTGCTGTCCGGCGACTTCGACCACCCCGGGATCGTCGCCGTCACCGAGCTGTTCGCCCGCGCCGACGGCGTCGTCATCGGCACCCCCGTCTACAAGGCCGCCTACTCGGGCCTGCTCAAGGCCCTGCTGGACGTGCTCCCGCAGTACGCGCTGGCCGGCAAGGCCGTCCTGCCGCTGGCCACCGGCGGCTCGCCCGCGCACGTCCTCGCCGTGGACTACGCGCTGCGCCCGGTGCTCAGCTCGATGGGCGCCGGCCACATCACCCAGGGCTGGTTCGTGCTCGACCGCCACATCACCGCCGGGGAGGACGGCCGGACCCTCGTCGAGTGCGAGACCGACGCCCAACTCGTCCCCGTCGTGGAGGGGTTCGCCGACGCCCTGGAACGGCTGGCCGCGCCGGTGCTGACCGGCTGAGCCGCCGGCGGGCCCGACCCCGTACGGGGCGTCCCCGAGAAGGCCCGCGGCGCCCCCTAGGGGGAGGGGGCGCCGCACCCGTAGAACCTTGGTTGCAGCGCTTCATTCCGACGGAGGACGAGCCGACCGGGACCGGCTCCTAACGTGGTTCCTACATCCCCGCCCCACCGTGCGCGGCCCGATCCGATCGGGTCCGCCGGCCGACCGCGTCGGAAGGGTGGGGGTCGACGGGTGGGCCACTTCTTAGGAGACTCCAGTGACGACGGCAGCAGCCGTGTACGACCCCCAGCTTCCCGGCGGACCGTCCGCCGTCGCCGCCTCGGCCCGCCAGGTGACCAAGGCCTACGGTTCGGGCGAGACCAGGGTCACCGCGCTCGACGCGGTCGACGTGGACATCCAGCGCGGCCGCTTCACCGCGATCATGGGCCCCTCCGGCTCCGGCAAGTCGACCCTCATGCACTGCCTGGCCGGGCTGGACACGGTCACCAGCGGACAGATCCGGATCGGCGACACCGAGATCACCGGCCTCAAGGACAAGCAGCTGACCCGCCTGCGCCGGGACAAGATCGGCTTCATCTTCCAGGCGTTCAACCTGCTGCCGACCCTGAACGCGCTGGAGAACATCACGCTGCCGATGGACATCGCCGGCCGCAGACCCGACCAGGCCTGGCTGGACCAGGTGGTGGAGACCGTCGGCCTGGCCGGCCGGCTCAAGCACCGCCCCACCCAGCTCTCCGGCGGCCAGCAGCAGCGCGTCGCGGTGGCCCGCGCCCTGGCCGCCCGCCCCGAGATCATCTTCGGCGACGAGCCCACCGGGAACCTGGACTCCCGGGCCGGCGCCGAGGTGCTGACCTTCCTGCGCCGCTCGGTGGACGAACTGGGCCAGACCATGGTCATGGTCACCCACGACCCGGTCGCCGCCGGCTACGCGGACCGCGTGCTCTTCCTCGCCGACGGCGTGATCGTCGACGAGATGCACGCGCCGACCGCCGACTCCGTCCTCGAACGCATGCGCCGTTTCGACGGCAAGCGCACCAGCTGACGGCGGGACGACGAAACCATGCTGCTCAAGACCTCACTGCGGAGCTTCTTCGCCCACAAGGGCCGGATGGCGCTCTCGCTCATCGCCGTCGTGCTGTCGGTCGCCTTCGTCTCCGGCACCCTGGTGTTCTCCGACACCGCCACCAGCACCTTCTCCAAGCTGTTCGCCGCGACCGCCTCCGACGTCTCGGTCCAGCCGCCCAAGCCGGCCGACGAGGAGGACCCGCAGGCCGGGGACAAGCCCGCCACCGTCCCGGCCGCGCTCGCCCAGCGGATCGCCGGGCTGCCCGGCGTGAAGACCGCCGTCGGCCAGGTGATGGTCGGCAACGCGATCCTGGTCAACCCGGCCACCGACAAGCTGGTCGGCCCGACCAGCGGCGCACCCACCCTGGTCGGCAACTGGACCGACACCCCGCGCAACGCGGTGAAGCTCACCTCCGGGCACGTCCCGCAGGACTCCGGCGAACTGGTGCTGGACGCGGACACCGCCAAGAAGGCCAAGCTGGCCGTCGGCGACCGGATCCGGGTCGACAACGCGGGCGGGCAGCACCCGTACACGATCGTCGGCATCGCCACCTTCACCACCACCAACCCCGGTGCGGCGCTGGCCTTCCTGGACACCCCGACCGCCCAGCAGGTGCTGCTCGGCGAGCAGGCCTACACCTCCGTCGAGGCCTACGGCGACGGCAGCCGCAGCGACGACCAGCTCAAGGCCGACGCCCTCGCCGAGGTCGGCGGCGGCTACCAGGTCAAGACCGCGACCGAGCAGAAGGACGAGAACACCAAGTCCATCGGCAGCGGCCTCGACTTCATGACGTACGCGATGCTCGGCTTCGCCGGGATCTCGCTGATCGTCGGCGGCTTCCTGATCATCAACACCTTCTCGATGCTGGTCGCCCAGCGCACCCGCGAGATCGGCCTGTTGCGCGCCATCGGCGGCAGCCGCGCCCAGGTGAACGGCTCGGTGCTGGTCGAGGCACTGATCCTGGGCGTGCTCGGCTCGACCCTCGGGGTGGCGGTCGGCCTCGGCGTCGCCGTCGGCCTGATCAAGCTGATGAACGCGATCGGCATGGACCTCAAGGCGAGCGACCTGGTGATCGGGCCCGACGTCTTCGCGGCCGGCTACGCGGTCGGCGTCCTGATCACCGTGATCGCCGCCTGGATCCCGGCCCGCCGGGCCAGCCGGATCGCCCCGATGGCCGCCCTGCGCGACCACGGCACCCCGGCCGAGGCCCGCTCCAACGTCGTCCGGACGATCCTCGGCGTGCTGCTCACCGGCGGCGGCGCCGGCCTGCTGGTGCTCGCCGGCACGGCGGAGAAGGCGGGCACCGGCGGGCAGCTCCTGGGCCTGGGCCTGCTGCTCACCCTGATCGGCTTCGTGGTGCTCGGCCCGCTGCTGGCCACCGTCGTCATCAAGGTGCTCGGCGCCCTGCTCCCGGCCCTGTTCGGGCCCTCCGGCAAGCTCGCCCAGCGCAACGCGATGCGCAACCCGCGCCGGACCGGTGCCACCGCCGCCGCGCTGATGATCGGGCTGGCGCTGGTGATCGGCTCCTCGGTGTTCAGCTCCTCGGCGGTGACGTCGGCGAGCGAGCAGATCGACAGGTCGGTGGGCGTCGACTACATCATCGGCGGCGGCCCGACGGGCGTCACCGGGGAGATGATCGACGCGGTGAAGCGGACCCCGGGCATCGACCACGTCACGACCCAGGAGAACTTCCAGAGCGCCAAGGTCCGGCTGTCCGGCGGACAGAGCGCCAGGACGGACCTCACGGCGGTGCCGGCCACGTTCTTCGGCACGGACTTCCACCCCACCGTCAGCTCCGGCACCGTCGACTCGATCGGCCGCGGCTCGCTCGGGATCGGCGAGAACTTCGCCAAGGACCACGGCCTCAAGGTCGGCGACCAGGTGACCGTCGACTACGGCAAGGGCCGCACCCAGACCCTGCCGGTGGGCGTGGTGTTCCAGAAGGGCGGACTGCTGGGCGACGGGACCTTCGTCGACCTGGACACCGCGACCAAGGTGGTCCCGGCCGCCGAGCAGCCTCCGGTCCGGACCTTCTTCGCCAAGGCCACCCCGGGCACCGACGTCGCCAAGACGCTCACCGCCCTGGAGGACGCGCTGCGGCAGTACCCGCAGCTGACCGTCAAGGACCAGGCCGGCTACAAGGAGCTCGTGCAGTCCCAGGTCAACACCCTGCTCTACCTGATCTACGGCCTGGTCGGCCTGTCGATCACCGTCGCGGTGCTCGGCGTGGTCAACACCCTGGCCCTCTCGGTGGTGGAGCGGACCCGCGAGATCGGCCTGCTGCGGGCGATCGGGCTCTCCCGCCGCCAGCTGCGCCGGATGATCCGCCTGGAGTCCGTGGTGATCGCCCTGTTCGGCGCCGTGCTCGGCACCGGGCTGGGCCTGGCCTGGGGCGTCACCGCCCAGCGGGTGCTGCGGGACCAGGGCCTCGGGACGCTCTCCGTCCCGACCACCACGGTCGTGGTGACGCTGGTCTCCTCGGTGGTGATCGGTCTGGTCGCCGCCCTCGTACCGGCCTTCCGGGCCGGACGGATGAACGTCCTCGCGGCCATCGCGACGGACTGACCCGGCGACGGGGGACGTCGGGTCACCCCACGGGGGAACGGAGGGAACCGGGGGGAACGGGGGGCGGGGGGGGGGGGGGCGGGCGCGCCCCCGCCCCCCCCCCCGGCCGCCCCGCCCGCGGAGGTCCGGCGCGCCGGGCGCCACACCCCACCCGAGCGGGTGCCGCCGCGC
>NZ_JBHYGR010000052.1:31612-61866 GCF_042738155.1 Kitasatospora sp. NPDC059088
GGTGCGCACGAGCACCCGGCCCCCGCGCCGTGCCGTCCGCCCGTCGTTCACCGGGGCCGCCGAACCCACCCCGAACCTGCACGGTTCCCCCGCCGATTCGGGCCCGGGCGCCCGGGGCGGTACGGTGATCCCGATCACGGCACCGGTGTCGCCCTCCAGGGGTCCCGGGAGCAGCCGGACCGGGACAAGACGGATATGCGTCGACACCGGTACGGTTGGCCCCGATGAACACCAAGGCTGCTGAGGAGCTGCCGGCTGTTTCCGTGATCATGCCGGTGCTCAACGAGGAACGACACCTGCGCACGGCGGTCCGGCGCATCCTGGACCAGGATTACCCCGGACCGATGGAAGTGGTGATCGCCCTCGGTCCCTCCACCGACCGCACCGCCGAGATCGCGGCCGAGCTGGTGGCCGAGGATCCGCGGGTGCGTACGGTGGAGAACCCCACCGGCCGCACTCCCGCGGGGCTGAACGCCGCGATCCGGGGCTCGCAGTACCCGATAGTCGTACGGGTGGACGGCCACGGGCTGCTCACGCCCGGCTACATCGCCACCGCGGTCCGGCTGCTCGGCGAGATGGACGCCGCCAACGTCGGCGGCATCATGCACGCCGAGGGCGAGACCGAGTGGGAGAACGCGGTCGCGGCCGCGATGACCTCCAAGATCGGTGTCGGCAACGCGGCCTTCCACACCGGCGGCCTGGCCGGCCCGGCGGACACCGTCTACCTCGGGGTGTTCCGGCGCGAGGTGCTGGAGCGACTCGGCGGCTACAACGAGGAGTTCATCCGCGCCCAGGACTGGGAGCTGAACTACCGGATCCGCCAGGACGGCGGGCTGGTCTGGTTCACCCCGCAGTTGAAGGTGACGTACCGGCCGCGGCCGTCCGTCAAGGCGCTGGCCAAGCAGTACAAGGACTACGGCCGGTGGCGCCGGGTGGTCACCCGCTACCACCGGGGCTCGGTCAACCTGCGCTACCTGGCCCCGCCGAGCGCGCTGCTCGCGGTGCTGCTCGGCCTGGTGCTGGGCGCCGCCGTCCACCCGGCCTTCCTCGCGGTGCCCGGCGTCTACCTGCTGGGCATCCTCGGCGGCGCCGCGGTCGAGGGCCGCGGCCTGTCGTTCCGGGCCAGGGCGCTGCTGCCGGTGGCGCTCGCGACCATGCATCTGAGCTGGGGCTTCGGCTTCATCACCTCACCCCGCTCGCTGGCCCGCCGGGTGATAAGGAGCGTCGGCCCGTCCTCGAAGGACGTGCTCTCCCGGGCGCGTTGACGCCCGGACCGGCTACCGCCGGCCCGCACGGGGACAGTTGAGGACGGTGCGGCCCCGCTCGACCCGGCCGGTCCGGGGGCTCCGGACCGGCCCCCGGACCGGCGAGCGGTACCGCGGGACGGACCGAACCCTCGGCCCCGGGCGGCTACTTGGCGCAGACGTCCTCGTCGTCCGCCTGCACCCGCTGGAGGTCCTTCGGGGCCTCGGTCGCCTGCTGCGCGGGAGCCGCCAGGGCGTCCTTGCCGAGGACCACCAGCAGCGGGTCCTTCGGGCCCGCCTTCGGGTTGGGCTTCACGGCGTCGGCGGGCAGCCCGAGGGCGGCGGCCAGCGCCGCGGCCTCGGCCTCCTGGCCGGCCGGGTGGGACACCGTGCTGGTCGCGGCCGGGGGAGCGTCGGAGCCGACCGCGGCCTTGGCGAAGCCCTTGCCCTTGAGCTTCTCCACCGTGGGCCCGGACTGTCCGCGGGTCCCGCTGCCGTTGCGCACCGTCACCTGGACGCCCTTGGTGTCCACCGCCGGGGCGGCGCTGCTCGGCGCGGCCGGGGCCGCCGGGGCCGAGGCGTCCGGGGTCGCGGCCGGGGCGGCCGTCTCGGTCAGCGAGCGGTCGCCCGCGATCATCGAGAACACCTGTCCGGCGTCCGGCTGGTGCAGGACCAGCCGGTCCTTGTTGCCGGGGTCGTCCAGCACCGGGACGGTGGTGAAGGTGATGTTCTTGGTGTCCACCTTGCTGATGTCCTGGGCCAGGTTCTTGAGCTTGTCGACGCTGCCGATGCCGGAGTCCACGGTGAGCGCCTTGGTGGCGGCGTCCGCGAGCTGGTAGAGCTTGCCCGGGCTGGTCAGGGTGTCGTCGCTCTTGATCTTGCGGATCATCGCGCTGATGAACTGCTGCTGGAGCGGGATCCGGGTGAGGTCGCCGCCGAAGCCGACCGCGTGCCGGGTGCGGACGAAGGCCAGCGCCTCCTCGCCCTGGACGACGTGGCGGCCCTTGGACATCTTGAGGTGCGAGTCCTTGTCGTCGATGTCCTTGGCCGCGCAGACCTCCACCCCGCCGACGGCGGTGGAGAGCGTCTTCACCGCCTCGAAGTTGACCTGCACGAAGTGGTCGACCCGGATGCCGGTCAGCTTCTCCACGGTCTTCCAGGTGCAGCCCGCGTCGCGCCCGTCCTGGCCGAGGCTGTTGTTGAACATGTCCCGCGCGACGCCCGGGATCTTCTTGCCCTTGTCGTCCTGGCACTCCGGTATCGGCACCATCAGGTCGCGCGGGATGCTGACCACGGTCGCGTTGGAGCGGTCCTTGGAGACGTGGAACAGCAGGGTGGTGTCGGCGTGCCCGGTGCTGCCCGCGTCGCCGTACTCGCGGCCGAGGCCCTGGCGGCTGTCGGTGCCGATCACCAGGATGTTCAGCGCGTCCCCGGCGGCCTTGGGCCGCTCCTCCTCGTTGCCCAGCTGGACCTTGACCGAGGTCAGGTTGCTGTTGAAGTGCTGGTACAGGTAGTAGGCCCCGCCGCAGCCCGCGACCATCACCAGGGCGCCCGTCCCCGCCGTCCACTTGAGCACCCGGCGGCGCCGCTGCCGCTTGGCGGCCGCGGCCAGACGCTTGGCCTCCCGCCGGCTCCCCCCGCTGAACCGACCGGTGTTCGTTTCGTCCTGCTGCACGGGGGTCCCCTACGTCCGGCCGGTCACGGAGGCCGACCCGTCGGGCGACGGGTCGATCCGGACACACTAGACGAGCCGAACGGGGGAATTGTTCCGAGTGTGATCTCAGTCATGTTTGAGCAATGAAAAAGCAAAGCCGGACGTCGAGTTCAGTGCTGGGCGCAGGCGTCCACGTCGGCGGTGCGTCCCTCGAAGGTGGGCGAGGCGCCCGCCGAGGGTGACGCCGTGGCCCCGTCGGATCCGGCTCCCGCTCCGGTGCCCGCCCCGGCTCCGGTCCCCGCGTCCGGCGAGGGCGCCGAACCGGGCGGCCGCAGGGCCAGCGGCCGGTCCGCCCGCAGCGCGTCGAACAGCTGGGTGGTCTGCGGCTGGACGAACTCGTCCCGGTCCGAGTCGTAGCGGTACGGGCGGCGCGGCGCCGTCAGGAACACCACGTCCGGGGAGGGGACGTCGCGCAGGTCCTGGGTGAGGTCGTACAGCGCGCCGAGCGAGGACAGGCCGCCGTCCGCCTTCACCGAGGAGGTGGCCGCGTCCAGCACCGGCCACAGCTTGGCCGGGTTCAGCAGCACCCCCTGCGACTGCACCTTGCGGATCAGCGAGGCCAGGAACTGCTGCTGGCGGCCCATCCGCTGGGTGTCGCTGCCGTCGCCCAGGCTCTCCCGGGCCCGGACGTAGCCGAGCGCCTGCTCGCCGTGCAGCAGCTGACGGCCGGCCGGGAGGTCGAGCTTGGCGTCCTTGTCGTGGATCGGCTGCGGCACGCACACCTCGACCCCGCCGATCGCGTCCACCATCGTCTTGAAGCCGCTGAAGTCGAGGATCACGTAGTGGTCGATCCGGATGCCGCTCAACTGCTCGACGGTGCGGATCGAGCAGGCCGGACCGCCCAGCTCGAACGCCCAGTTGAACTGCATCGTCCCCGCCTTGCTGCGGCTGCCGTCCGGCTTCTCGCAGGAGGGCACGGTGACCATCACGTCGCGCGGGACGGAGACCGCCGTCGCGTGCTTCCGGTCGGCGGCCAGGTGCAGCAGGATCGTGGTGTCCGAGCGCTGGGTCCCGGCCTCGCCGCCGTAGGAGGAGTTCGCCCCGGAGCGGTCGTCACTGCCGATCAGCAGGATGTTCTCGGCGCCCTTGGCCCCCGCGGCCCGGCTCGGGCGCTCGGCCTCCAGCTTGGCGAGCAGCCGGTCGGTGGCCGAGTCCGTCCTGATGTTGCCGTCCAGCTTGCGGTAGGCGATCCAGAGCAGCACGCCGGTGGCGACCAGCAGGAACGCGACGGCGCCGGCGGTGATCATCAGCCACCGCCGGCGCCTTCGCGGGCGTCCCGGTCCGCTCGGGGGAGCGTGCTCCGGGGGAGTCTGGTCGGTCGGGGGGTGCTCGGTGTCGTCCTCGGCCATGGCAGGGATCCCTACCCGCCGGGACCGTCCCGGGGTCAGCCGAGGCGCACAGTCACCCGTTCGGATTCGGAGCGCTTCTCCCACTGCCCGGCGTCCAGGCCCTCGGAGTTGCGGCACAGCACCACCGAGGCGCCGACCGCCAGCGGGGCCAGCAGGCCGGCCTCCAGGCCCGCCCAGTCGTCGAAGGAGAGGGTGGACATCACCCGGTCCCCGGGCTTGAGGCCGATCCGAGCGGCGCCCTCCCGGGCCAGCGCGACGGTCTGCTCACCGGTCAGTTTCAGCGGCAGCCCGTCCACCGAGGTCTCCAGCGCCTGCCCGTCCGGGGCGACGGGGGAGTACGGCGCGAAGCGGTCGCCCTGGCCGGGCACCTCCGCGGCGTAGTCGAGGAAGCCGTCCGGGCGGTGCGGGAAGCGGCCGCCGAGCGGGCGCAGGGCGAGCGCGACCCGCTCGCCCCCGCAGGCCTGGGCGGCCTCCAGGCCGTCCGGACCGCTCACCACCAGGTCGGCGTCGGCCGGGTCGCCGGCCGGCACCGCGGTCACACCGACGGACCAGCAGGCCAGCAGCCAGACGGCGCTCTGCCAGTGGGCGGGCAGCAGCAGCGCGGCGCGGTCGTCCGGACCGGCGTTCAGCTCGTCCTGGAGGAGGTTGGCGGTCTTGGCGACCCAGTTGTCGAAGGTCCGGGCGGACAGCTCCACCCGTTCGCCGGTGGCGTCGTCGTAGAAAGTGACCAGCGGGGCCGCGGGATCGACCGAAGGGGTGCCGCCGCGCAGGTATGCGTGCAGCAGCTCGACGGGGGTGCGGGCATCGGCAGCGAATGGCGCAGTCATGGTGCGCCCCAGCCTACGGCCTTCGGGTGGCAGGCCGGGAGGGGCGGCCGAGCGGGCGCGGGGCGGCGTGGCGGGCGGTCCGGTTTGCGGCGACGATCCCCTTTATGCGCCTTTCCCACCAGGCCGCGCGCCTTTCCACCAAGGCCGCGCGCCTCCCCTTCCCGGCCGCGCTGCTCGCCGGCTGCACCGCCGCCCTGCTGCTCCAGCCCGCTCCCGCCGCCACCGCCGTGCCCCTTGCCCCCGGCGGCGAGCACCGTGACTTCCCCGGCGGCGGCCGGACCGTCTCGCTCCGGCTCCCCGCCGGGCACGGGCTCCCGCCGAGCACGACCGGACCCTTCGAACTCCTCGGCATCGGCTGGGACGGACCGGCGGGAGCGCTGGACGGCGGGAGCCTCCGGGTCCGCACCCGGGACGCGGCCACCGGCCGCTGGAGCGACTGGCACACCCTGGAGACCGACACCGACGACGGCCCCGACCGCGCCCCGCACGGCGCCACCGCCCCGCTGTGGACCGGCCGCAGCGACGGCGTCGCCGTCGAGTTCCGGCCCGGCCCGGCCGGACCGCCGCCCGGACTGCGGCTCGACCTCGTCGACCCCGGCGCCGGCGCACCCGCCCCGGCCGCCACCCGGACGGTGCCCGCGGCCCCCGCCGCCGAGGACGGCCACCAGGCGCCCCGCCCGGCGATCGTCACCCGGGCCGGCTGGGGCGCCGACGAGTCCCTGCGCGACCCGGGCTCCGAGTACACCGGCCCGGTCCGCGAGGTCTTCGTCCACCACACCGCGACCGCCACCGACTACGCCTGCTCCGACGCCCCCCGGGTGATCAGGGGCATCTACCAGTACCACGTCAAGACCAGCGGCTGGCGGGACATCGGCTACAACTTCCTGGTCGACCGCTGCGGCACCGTCTACGAGGGCCGGGCCGGCGGCGTCGACCGGCCCGTCCACGGCGCCCACACCCTCGGCTTCAACACCGACTCCTCCGGCGTCGCCGCGATCGGCACCTACGTCGACGCCACCCCGCCCCAACCCCTCCTCGACGGCCTCGCCGCGATCGCCGCCTGGAAGCTCGGCCTCACCGGCCGGCCCGCCGACGGCCGCACCGGACTCACCTCCTCGTCCGACGCCAGCCGCTACCCCAAGGGCACCGTCGTCGACTTCGACGCCGTCTCCGGCCACCGCGACGCCTTCAACACCGAATGCCCCGGCAAGGCCCTCTACGCCCGGCTCCCCGAACTCCGCACAGCCGCCGCCCGACTCCAGACTCCCTAGCCGTCACCCTCCCCACGTATCGTTCAGGGCCTCAGGCACCCCAGGAGGCGACGGCAGTGACGGGCGGCGAAGCGGTACGGCACTGGCGGCCGGGCTTCCCGCTCGACCCCGTCCGCACCCTGCTGCCGCTGCGCCGGGGCCCCGCCGACCCCTCGTACCGCACCACCGGCGACGGTGCCGTCTGGCGCGCCTCCCGCACCCCGGCCGGCGTCGGCACCCTGCGGGTGCTGCCGCGCCCCGGTGCGGGCGAGGTGGAGGCGACCGCCTGGGGGCCGGGCGCCCAGTGGCTGCTCGACCGGCTGCCCACCCTGCTCGGCGCCGAGGACCACCCGGAGGCGCTGGTGCTGCCCCCCGGCCCGCTCCGGGACGCCCAGCGCCGCACCCTCGGGGTGCGGCTCACCCGGACCGGCCTGGTCCTGGAGTCCCTCGTCCCCGCGATCCTGGAACAGAAGGTCACCACCGACGAGGCCTACCGCGCCTGGCGCACCCTGCTCCGCGACTTCGGCACCCCGGCCCCGGGCCCGGCCGAGGGCATGCGGGTGGCCCCGTCGGCCCGCGATTGGGCGATGGTCCCGAGCTGGGAGTGGCACCGGGCCGGCGTCGACCCCGGACGCTCGGCCACGATCCAGCGCGCGGTCCGGCTGGCACCCCGCCTGGAAGAGGCCTCCGCGATGGCCCGCGAGGAGTCCTTCGCCCGCCTGACGGCCGTCCCGGGCATCGGCACCTGGACCGCCGCCGAAACCCTCCAGCGCAGCAACGGCGACCCGGACGCGGTCTCGGTCGGCGACTTCCACCTCCCCAACCTGGTCGGCTGGGCCCTGGCCGGCCGCCCCCGCAGCGACGACACCCAGATGCTCGCCCTACTGGAGCCCTACCGCCCCCACCGCCACCGCCTCTGCCGCCTCCTCACCGCCACCACCCCCCACGCCCCCCGCTACGGCCCCAGACTCACCCCCAACGACCACCGCAACCGCTGACCGGAGAACGCCGCTCTGCGTACACGCGGTGTGTACGCTGGAAGCATGGCTGATGAACTGAACATCCGTGAGGCCCGGGCCCACCTCGCCGAGGTGCTGAGCCGGGCCGAGGCCGGTGAGATCACCGTCATCACCCGCAAGGGCGAGCGTGTCGGCGCGGTCGTGCCGATCGAGATCCTCGATGCCATAGAGGACGCGGAGGACGAGCTCCTCGCCCGTGAGGCGGAGAAACACCGGAACGAACCCACGGTGAGCATGGCCGAACTTCTGGCAGACCTTTTCGGAGAGCCGCCGAGCAGTGCCGGGAGCGCCGCGTGAAGTACGCGTTCCGCTTCACCGCGAGCGCTCGGCGGCAACTGCGCGACATCAGCCAGGTCGATGCCATGCAGATCCTCGCCGCGCTCACCAGACTCGGGGACGACCCGTACGCCGACGGCCCGGACGTGAAGAAGCTGACCGGACACACGGGTCTCTACCGGCTCCGGGTCGGCATGTACCGGGTGGCGTACGAGATCCACGACGACGTGCTGGTGATCGTCGTCGTGAAGGTGGGCGACCGCCGCGAGATCTACCGGGGCCTCTGAGAGATCCCTACCGCACCGCGACGAAGGCGTCGGCGCTGCGCTCCGGGCGGACCCGCGGCGCCTCCGCCGGGCGTCCCACGGCGACGGCCCCCATCGGGTCCCATCCCTCCGGCAGGTCCAACGCACCCCGGACGGTGTCACGGCAGAACATCGTGGAGGAGACCCAGGCGGTGCCGTACCCCTCGCCGGTGAGCGCGACCAGCAGGTTCTGCACGGCGGCGCCCAGGGCCACCGTGAACATCTCCCGTTCGGCCGCGGCCCGCCGCGGGTCCGGGTAGTCGTGCGACCCGTCCATCACCAGGCACGGCACCACCAGGTACGGCGCGTCGCGCAGCACGTTCCCGCGGGCGGTGCGGCGGGCGATCCGGGCCTCGTCCCAGCCGTCGAGTTCACGGAGGTCGCGCTGCCAGGCGCCGAGCATCGCGTCCAGCAGCCGGACCCGGGTCTCGGCGGACTCCAGCAGGACGAACCGCCAGGGCGTGGTGTGGTGCGGGGCGGGCGCGGTGACGGCGGCGGCCACCGCGCGCCGGACGGCGGCCGGGTCGACCGGGTCGGCGGTGAAGGAGCGGACGGTGCGCCGCAGGGTGACGGCCTGGCGCAGCGCCTCGGAGGTGCCGAGCCGGAACATGTCGTCCGCGGCGGGTCGCACCAGCGGCCGGGTGCCGGCGCCGTCCTCGGCGGTGACCAGGTGGCCGAGCCCGCGCACGACGGCGACCGGGACGCCGGTGGCCTTGCCCTTGACGAGGTCGCCGGCGGCCGCGAGTTCGTCGGCGGTCGCGGTGACGGTGAGCACCAGTTCGTTGCCGTGGCTGTCGGTGCGCCCCCGGTGGTCCTCCAGGACGGACAGTCCGGCGGCGCCGATCGCGACGTCGGTGAGCCCGTTGCGCCAGGGCCGGCCGAAGGTGTCGGTGACGACGACGGCGATCCGGTGGCCGGTGAGCTGCTGGAGCCGGGCGCGCAGCGCGCGGGCCGAGGCGTCCGGGTCCTCGGGCAGCAGCAGCACGGTGCCGGGGGCGGTGTTGGAGGCGTCGACCCCGGCGGCGGCCATGACGAAGCCGTTGCGGTTCTCGACGATCCGGGCCGGTCCGCGCCGGGCGACGACCCGGACGGTCTCGGCGTCGACCGCGGCGTCCCGGTCGGTGGCGTGCAGCAGTCGGCCCTCGGCCTTGCTGACGATCTTCGAGGTGACCAGCAGGATGTCGCCGTCGCGGTACGTCCCGGCCTTGGCGATCAGCCCGGCGAGGTCGGCCCCGGCCTCGACCTCGGGGATGCCCTGGACCGGAAGGATCTCGATGGTCACGCGCGGACCTGCTCGGCCAGCGCCAGCGCCGCGCGGGCCATCTCGGCGGTGGCCTCGACGTCGGTCATCAGCAGCGGGACGGCCCGGCAGGCGATCCCGGCGGCTTCGACGGCCGGGACGGCCTGCTCGTCCGCGGTGTCCACCAGCCAGCCGTCGATGAGGCCGGCGCCGTAGTTCAGCGCGACCGCCTCGGCGGTGGCCTCGACGCCGACGGCGGCGAGCACCTTGTCGGCCATGCCCCGCACCGGCGCCCCGCCGATGATCGGGGAGAGCCCGACCACCGGCGCCGGGGCGGCGGCGACGGCGTCCCGGATGCCGGGGACGGCGAGGATGGTGCCGATCGAGACGACCGGGTTGGACGGCGGGAAGAGGATGACGTCGGCCTCGGCGAGGGCCTCCAGCACGCCGGGCGCGGGCTTGGCGGTGTCCGCGCCGACCGGGATGATCGCCTCGGCGTCGACGGCGGCGTGCAGCCGGACCCAGTACTCCTGGAAGTGGACGGCCCGGGTGCCCTGTTCGTCGGTGATCCGCACGTGGGTCTCGACCCGGTCGTCGCTCATCGGCAGGAGCCGCACGCCGGGCTTCCAGCGCACGCACAGCGCCTCGGTGACCTGGCTGAGGCTGTACCCGGCGGTGAGCATCTGGCTGCGCACGAGGTGGGTGGCGAAGTCGCGGTCGCCGAGCCCGAACCACTCGGGGCCGACGCCGTACTCCTTCATCTCGGCCTTGATCGACCAGGTCTCGTCGGTCCGGCCCCAGCCCTGTTCCTCGTGGATGCCGCCGCCGAGGGTGTACATCACGGTGTCGAGGTCGGGGCAGACCTTGAGCCCGTAGAGGTGGATGTCGTCGCCGGTGTTGCCGATGACGGTGATCTCGTCCTGCGGTCCGACCGCCGCGAGGAGTCCGCGCAGGAAGCGCGCCCCGCCGATCCCGCCTGCCAGTGCCACGATGCGCATGGGGTCATCCTGCCACGGTCGGACTCTTCGTCAGGCCTCGGTCAACGCCGCTCGGACTCCGCCGCGTGCGCGTGCTGCTCGGGGACGGCGGTGGCGGTGCCGTACTGGTTCATCGCGGTCAGGCCCGGGGTGTAGAGGTGGATGGAGACGGCGGGTTCGAGCGCGCCGTTGACCACCTCGTGCAGGTAGCCGGAGGAGAACACCCGCTGCCCGCCGGGGCGCAGGGTGCGGGCCCCTTCGCCGGCGTGGGTGAGCGAGCGTTCGGTCAGCTCGCCCTGGACGACGGTCATCACGCCGGAGGACTCGCCGTGGTCGTGGAAGCCGCTGCTCTGGCCGGGCAGCCAGCTGAGCAGCCAGACCTCGTAGCCGGGGCCGGTCTCCAGGCGGGCGTACCAGCGGGTGAGCGCGTCGTAGCGGACCAGCGGTTCCCAGCGGGTGCGGTCGGCGGCGATCTCGCGGACCAGCCGGGCGTACCCGGCGACGGTGGTGGGGTGGCCGGGCAGGTCGGTGCGGGCGAGGTGCGGGAAGGCGAGCGGGTCGCCGGCGATGGAGACGTCGCTGAGGCCGTCGGCCCAGCGGTGCCGGTCGCCGTGGCGGGGTGCGTGGGCGGCGGCGAGGCCGCGGCGGGCGTGCTTGTTGCGGTCGCGGTTCCGCTTGCGGATGCGGATCATGCGCACGGGAGTCGTCCTCGGATGGCTCGGCTGGTTCGGGGATCAGCCGGATCCGGGATGTCCTGGGGCGGGATTCGCGGGCGGCCTCTGTGCTTCCTGGGCGGCGCGCGGTGGGACGCGGGCGCCTAGATACAGCAGGAACAGAGGCGACAACAGGAGTTCACGGCACGGCGGAGCGTGGAACCGCTCCGGGGGCTGGCGAACTCTGACATGGAGGAAAGGAGACCGCATCCGCAGGGGCGGTGTCAAACCGAAGGATGCGGCATTCGAGTGGGTTAGGTCCGGATCTTTCCTGGATGGGGTGATTCATCACTCTCTATGTTTCGATGGGAAGATCGCCGGGAAGGGAGGCCGATGACCGGCCTGTCACGATGACCGAGCGTCATTCCGCGAGTGATTGCGGGCGTTTCGGTGTCGCCGGGGCTTTCGGACCCAAGGTCCGATGTGTCCGGATATGTACACTATTCGTAACGGCTTGGTGCCAGGGAGTGAATCCCGGCCTCAATACCAGAGCTCGGCTTGACTGGGCCAGAGTGACGCAACTGTAATTTCACTCGTGTCGTCAGCCGCACGAGGCAACGGCAACCACGGGGACGCCAAGTAGGGGCAGAGGAGGCGCGCCACATGAGCGAGCTCTTTGAGCTGTTGATCGGGGACGGCATCGCGGAGGAAGAGGAGGAATTCGGTTGGCAGGAGCGCGCGTTGTGCGCCCAGACCGACCCGGAGTCCTTCTTCCCCGAGAAGGGTGGCTCGACCCGCGAGGCCAAGAAGGTCTGCCTCGCCTGCGAGGTCCGTTCGGAGTGCCTGGAGTACGCCCTCGCCAATGACGAGCGCTTCGGCATCTGGGGAGGCCTCTCCGAGCGCGAGCGCCGTCGGCTCAAGAAGAGCGCCGTCTGACCGGGGCGGCCCCGACCGATCTCGCTGACCCTCCGCCACCGGCGGACGGCCGCACAGCTGTACGAGCGCCTCACCGCGACGGTGGGGCGCTTTCGTGTTCCCGGACCGGTTCATGCCGATCCCGGGTCCCCTTCTTCACCGCCTCCGCACCGGCACCGGGCGCGAAGCGGCCATCCGGAGCCGTTAGTGTGGTGCGCCATCCGGTTGCCGTTCACCGGCTGTGTCCACCGAGAACTGGGGCCCGCGCACTCGATGACCGTCTACAGCCACCAGAGCGGCTTCACCGCTTCCAGGCCGCCCGCCTACCCGCGCCACCTGGTGACCGCGGTGATCGTCTCGCACGACGGCGCCCGCTGGCTGCCGCAGGCCCTGGCCGGACTGCTCGGCCAGGACCGCCAGGTCCAGCGGATCCTCGCGGTCGACACCGGATCCACCGACAACTCCCCGCAGCTGCTCGCCGACACCCTGGCCGACTGGCTGCCCGAGAGCGGCCCGCTGGTGCTCGGCCGCCGGGCCGGCTTCGGCGCCGCCGTCGCCGAGGCCGTCGCGAGCAGCGCGCCCCTGCGCCCGGAGGACCTCCCGTACCGGCTCGACCCCTCCGGCTACGACCCGGTCACCGGCGGCTGGGACGACTACGGCGACCCGCTCGCCCAGGAGGACGACCTCGGCCGCGGCGGCCCGCGCGAGACCCAGCCGGTCGAGTGGCTCTGGCTGCTGCACGACGACTGCGAGCCGCAGACCGACGCGCTGCGCCGGCTCCTCCAGGTCGCCGACTCCACCCCCAGTGCCGGCGTGGTCGGCCCCAAGCTGCGCAGCTGGTACGACCGCCGCCAGCTGCTGGAGATCGGCGTCACCATCGCCCGCTCCGGCCGCCGCTGGACCGGCCTCGACCGCCGCGAGCAGGACCAGGGCCAGCACGACCAGGTCCGCCCGGTGCTGGCCGTCTCCAGCGCCGGCATGCTGGTGCGCCGGGACGTCTTCGAGGAGCTCGGCGGCTTCGACCGGGCCCTCCCGCTGATGCGGGACGACACCGACTTCTGCTGGCGGGTCAACGCCGCCGGCCACCGCGTGGTGGTCGCCCCCGACGCCGTGCTGCGGCACGCCGAGGCGGCCAGCCGCGAGCGCCGCGCGATCGACTGCGGCCCCGCCCACCCGCACCGGGTGGACAAGTCCGGCGCCGTCTACACCCTGCTCGCCAACTGCAGGGGCGCGCTCTTCCCGTACGTGCTGCTGCGCCTGGTGCTCGGCACCCTGGTGCGGGCCGTCACCAACCTGCTCGGCAAGGACCCGCGCCAGGCGGTCGACGAACTGGCCGGCCTCGGCCACGAACTCGTCCGCTTCCCACGGCTGTTGGCCGCGCGCAAACACCGTGCCCGGACCCGCGCCGCGGACGCCCTGGACGACCGCACGCTCTTCCCGGCGCCCGGTGCCACCACCCGGCTGGCCGTCGAGGGCGTCATCGGCTCGCTCGGGATAGGGGGCGCCGACGACACCGGCAGCCGGCACGGCTCGGTCGAGGCCGGTGGCGACGAGGACGGCGAGGACCTCGTCGTCGAGCAGTTCGCGCTGATCAAGAAGCTGGCCCGGCGCCCCGCGCCGGTGCTGTTCGCCGGCCTGCTGGTGTTCGCCCTGGTCGCCTGCCGCGGCCTGTTCGGCAGCGGCGAGCTGTTCGGCGGCGCCCTGCTGCCCGCCTCCGACGGCGCGGGCGGCCTGTGGGCGATGTACGCGGACGCCTGGCACCCGGTCGGCACCGGCTCCACCGCCGCCGCACCGCCGTACCTCGGCGTGCTCTCGGTGCTCTCCTGGCTGCTGTTCGGCCACGCCGACCTCGCGCTCACCCTGCTGGTCGTGCTCACCGTCCCGCTCGCCGCGGTCAGCGCCTACCTGGTCTCCCGGCCGCTGCTGGACTCCAAGCTGGTCCGCGCCTGGGCCAGCGCCACCTACGCGCTGCTGCCCGCCGCCACCGGCGCGCTCGCCCAGGGCCGGATCGGCACCGCCGTCCTCGCCGTGCTGCTGCCGCCGCTGGCCCGCGCCGCCGCGATCGCGGCCGGCCTCGGCATCCGCCAGGAGAGCGCCGCCAAGGGCGCCCGCCCCGGCTGGCGGCCGGTCTGGATGACCGTCCTGCTGCTCACCCTGGCCACCGCCTTCGTCCCGCTGACCTGGGCCGTCGCGGTACCGCTCTGCCTGGCCGTGCTGGTCCTCGCGGTGCTGCGCGGCGGCGCCTTCGGCTCCGGCGGCACGGCGCTGCGCCTGCTCGGCCTGCGCGTCCTGGTGATCCTCGCGGTGCCGGTCGCGGTGCTCGCCCCCTGGTCGCTCAAGGTGCTCTCGCACCCGCAGTGGCTGCTGCTGGAGGCCGGGCTGCCCGGACTGCACGGCGCCGGGGCGAGCGCGGCCGGCCTGCTGCTGGTCAACCCCGGCGGCGCCGGGGTGCCGCCGGTCTGGCTCTCCACCGGTGTCGTCCTGGCCGCACTGGCCGCGCTGCTGCGCGCCGACCGCCGCCGCGCGGTGCTCGCCGCCTGGGGCGCGGCCGGTGCCGGGCTGGTCTTCGCCGTCGCGGTGGCGGGCACCTCCGTCACCCCGGCCTCCGGCGGCCAGCCGGTGCCCGCCTGGGCCGGCCCGGCCACCCTGATCGCCGGGATCGCCCTGCTCGCCGCCGCCGCGATCGGCGCCGACGGCGCCAACGCCCGGGTCGCCGGGATCGCCTTCGGCTGGCGCCAGCCGGTGGCCGCCCTGGTGGTGGCCGCCGCCGTGCTGGCCCCGCTGGGCACCGGCCTGTGGTGGGCGCTGACCGGCGCCGGGGGCCCGCTGCACCGCGCCGCGTCCGGCCAGGTGCCGGCCTTCATCGCCGAGGAGGCCGGTACCAGTGACCGGTCCCGCACCCTCGTGGTCACCGGCCAGAAGGGCGCCGTCCGCTACACCGTGGTGCGCGGCGCCGGCCTGACCCTCGGCCAGGCGGAGTCCACCGTCGACCCGGCCACCGGTACCCAGGGCGGTCTGGACCGGATGGTCGGCAGCCTGCTGGCCGGCTCCGGCGCCGACCAGGCGAACGCCCTGGCCGGTTACGGCATCGCCTACGTGCTGGTCGAGCGGCAGGCCGTGGACGCCTTCAAGGACGTCCTGGACACCACCCCCGGCCTGGTGAAGGCCAACCAGGACGGCGACGCCGCGCTCTGGCAGGTCAACGGCGCGCCCGCGGTGCGCGCGGTGATCACCGCTCCGGGCGCCACCCCGGTGGTCGTCCCGTCCGGCGAGCGCGACCTCACCGCCACCGTCCCGGCCGGTCCGGACGGCCGGGTGCTGCGGCTGGCCGAGGCCGCCGCCCCCGAGTGGAAGGCCACCGTGGACGGCACCGCGCTGGAGCCCACCACGGTCGACGGCTGGGCGCAGGGCTTCAAGCTCCCGGCCGCCGGCGGCAAGCTGAGCGTCACCCGCGAGGGCAGCCTCGTCCACACCGGCTGGATCTGGGCGCAGGTCCTGGTCGGCCTCACCATCCTGGTGCTGGCCCTGCCCGGCCGCCGCAGCCACAAGGACGACGACCTGCCCGAGGAGGTGGTCGCCGCCGCCGCGCTGGCCGCCGCCGCCCAGGCGCAGGCCCCCGCCCCCGGCAGCCGCCGGGCCCGCCGGATGGCCGAGCGCGGCGAGGGCGGCGAGCCCGGCGCCGAGGAGCCCGGGGTGTACGACGGCCTGCCGGGCGCGATCCCGGCGCAGCCCGCCGGCGAGCCGGTGGCCGGGGCGGTCCAGGCGGCCGCCGCCGTCCAGGAGGCCGAGCCGTACACCGACCCGTACCAGACGTACCAGCAGGCCGACCCGTACAGCTACGACCAGTACGCGACCCAGCAGCCGGTCGCCGCGCCGTACGCGGGCCAGGGCTACGAGGGCCACGGGTACGACGGCCACCAGCAGGGCTACCCGCAGCAGGGGTACGACCAGCAGGGCTACGAGCAGCAGGGGTACGAGCAGTACCCGCAGGAGCAGTACGGCTACGACGCCTACCAGCAGCAGCCCGGGCAGCCCCAGCAGACCTGGCTGCCGGGCCAGCAGCAGGGCGAGCCGTACTACGACCCCAACGAACCGGGCGGCACCGGGCACCCTTCCGGTAACTACGGCCCCCACCAGCACGGATCGGGGAGCTGACCCGCCATGAAGAAGCCCGCATTCGGGAAGAAGTCCGCCGCCCGGGCCGAGCAGCCCGCAGAGCCCTCCGCCGCTGCGGCCGGGGCCGCGGAGCCCGCCGGCGCGCCGGCCCCCGGCCGGTCCGCGGGGAAGACCACCCAGTCCCTGCTGGCCGCGGCCGTGGTGCTGGCGGCCGTGTTCGGGATCGCCGAGCTGCGCCCGCCGGCCGGCCCGGCCAAGGCGGACGGCGGGGCCGCCCCGAGCACCGCGCAGGTCGAGCGGACGGCGGCGGTCTGCCCGCAGCCCTTCCAGGGCCTGACCGGCTCGACCACGCTGACCGCCTACACCCCGCCCGGCACCGGCTCGGCCACCGGCGGCGCCGGCTGGCTCTCCGAGCAGGCTGCCCCGGCCACCCCGCCGAGCGCGGCCCCGTCCGCCCCGGCGCCGAGCGGATCGCCGGCCGGCGCGCCGAGTGCGGCCGCGAGCGGCTCCGGCGCCCCGGCCACCCCGGCCCCGGACAAGAACGCCGCGCCCGCCGACGCCAAGCTGACCCTCGGCAAGCCCGGCACCCCGGCCACCGGCCCGGCCAGCAACGGCGACGCCGCGCCCGGCACCGGGGCCGTCGCCACCGGCGCGCTCGCCCCCGGCTTCACCGTCAGCCAGACCACCGTGGTCACCGAGCAGCGCGGCACCGGCCTGTCCGGCCTGACCTGCACTCCGGAGAGCACCAGCTTCTGGTTCGCCGGGGCCAGCACGGCCGGCGACCGGGTCGACTACGTCAGCCTGGTCAACCCCGAGTCCTCCGCCGCCGTGGTCGACATCAAGCTGTACGGCGACAAGGGCCTGATCGACAACGACGCCGCCAACGGCATCACCGTCGCCCCCGGCAGCTCGCAGTCCGTCCTGCTGTCGACGATCAGCAAGGGCGCCGTCACCGACCTCGCCGTGCACGTGGTGGTGCGCTCCGGGCGGATCGGCGCCGCGCTGCACGCGGCCGACGGCGCCAAGGGCGCCGACTGGGTCCCCGCCTCGGCCGAGCCGGCCGCCACCCAGGTGATGCCCGGCCTGCCCGCCGATGCCACCGCGGCCCGGCTGGTGGTCTGGGCCCCGCCGGAGGACGACGCCGACCTCAAGATCCAGCTCTCCGGCAAGAACGGCTGGTTCACCCCGGCCGGCAACGAGTCGATCCACGTCAAGGCGGGCATGGTGGCCGCCGTCGACCTGGGCAAGGTCACCCGGGACGAGGTCGCCGGGCTGCGGCTGTCGCCCAGCGACGACCGGCACCCCACCAAGATCGTGGCCGGGTTGCGGGTCGACCGCACGGGCGGCAACGGCAAGAGCGAGGCGGCCTGGCTCACCGGCAGCGGCCCGGTCGGCGCCCGCGCGACCGTCGCCGACAACCGGGCCGGGGCCTCCACGATCTTCCTGACCTCCACCGGCGACGCCGCCACCGTCAAGGTCACCGGCTCGGCCGGCAGCGGCGGCGGCACCCCGGCGACCAAGGAGGTCCAGCTCCCGGCCGGCGGCACGGTCGCCATCCCGGCGCCCGAGCCCGCCGGGCTGAACGGCGTCTTCGCGGTCACCGTGGAGACCGAGTCCGGCGGCCCGGTGGTCGCCGCCCGGATGCTCGCCCTGCCCGCCAAGGACGTGCCGATGTTCACCGTCCAGGCACTGCGCGACGACCACAGCACCGTGCAGGTCCCGCAGGCCACCCAGGACCCGGGCGTGGTGCTGCGCTGACCGGCCCTTCCGGGGCCCCGCGGGGCCCCGGAAGGTCACTCCTCGTCGTAGCGCGGGTCGATCGCGTCCGGCGACAGCCCCAGCAGCTCGGCCACCTGCTCGATCAGGATCTCGTGCACCAGCGCCGCCCGGTCCTCCCGGGTCTTCGCCCGGATCTCCACCGGCCGCCGGTACACCACGATCTGGCTCTTGTGGCCCTTCTGACCGGGCGACACCCGGCCCAGCGGCACGCCGTCCTCGGTGTCGGCGCCGTCCGGCTCGTGCAGCGGCACCTCCTGCACGGCGAACTCCACCTCGATCAGCTGCGGCCACCGCCGCTCCAACCGCTCCACCGACTCGCGCACGTAGTCGTCGAACAGTTCGGAGCGGGTGAGCGAGATCGGCACCTGGGGCGGGGCCAGCGGGCCGCGCAGCCCCCTGCCGTGCCGGTCGCGGTGCCGGGGGCGGCGCGAAGGGCCTGTCGATGACTGCGGTGCGGAGCTGTCCATATCACTGCCGAGAGTAGTCCTTGGCGGGTCGGAAGTGGACCACTCCGACGGGGGAATCGCCGGTGCGACGGCGCGTGTCCGAGCGGCCGGAGCGAGCCGGTCGGCAGGAGCCGGGCGGGCGCGCCCGGGGCGCCCCCACGGCCCGGCGGGGCCCAGGCGGGGGGACGCCGGTGAGCACCCGGGGCGCGACACGGCACCCCCGCCGGACAGGCGGTCTTCGCTCCCCGGCGGGGAGTGCGGTACCGTCCACCCTCGTGAGCTCTGTACGTCGTTGTTCGCGGACCGCGTGCGGCCGACCGGCCGTCGCGACGCTGACGTACGTCTACGCGGACTCCACCGCCGTACTGGGCCCGCTCGCCACCTACGCCGAGCCGCACTGCTACGACCTGTGCGCCGAGCACGCCGAGCGGCTCACCGCCCCGCGCGGCTGGGAGGTCGTCCGGCTCGCCCTCGAGACCGGGCCGCTGCGCCGCAGCAGCGACGACCTGGAGGCCCTCGCCAACGCCGTCCGCGAGGCCGCCCGCCCGCAGACCCCCCGTCAGGGCCGCGTCCCCGAGGGCGAGTCCACCGAGGGCGGCCGCCGCGGCCACCTCCGGGTCCTGCGCTCGCCCGACAACTAGGGCCTCTCCTGGGCCTCGCCCCGCACGGTGCGTTCGCCCGGCCCGGGTACGCTGCCCGTCTGACACCACCGCGATCCGTCGACCGGACGCGTCGGTGGCCCGACGTATCGATCAGCACAGAACCAGGGTGGAGCCGCAGTGCGCGACCTCAAGCAGCTCGTGAAGGCGTACGACGTCCGAGGTGTCGTCCCGGACCAGTGGGACGAGAGCCTGTCCCGGGCCTTCGGCGCCGCGTTCGTGCAGGTCACCGGCGCGACCGCGATCGTGGTCGGGCACGACATGCGCCCCTCCTCGCCGTCGCTGAGCCGGGCCTTCGCCGAGGGCGCCGCGGCCTACGGCGCCGACGTGGTCGAGATCGGCCTCTGCTCGACCGACCAGCTCTACTACGCCAGCGGCAAGCTCGACCTGCCCGGCGCGATGTTCACCGCCAGCCACAACCCGGCCCAGTACAACGGCATCAAGCTGTGCCGGGCCGGCGCCGCCCCGGTCGGCCAGGACACCGGCCTGTCCGAGATCCGCGAGCTGGTCGAGTCCTGGACCGCCGAGGACGACACCGTCACCGTCCCGGCCAAGGACGTGAAGCCCGGCGGGCTCTCCGCCCAGGACACCCTGCGCGGCTACGCCGACCACCTGCTGGGCCTGGTCGATCTCAGCGCGATCCGCCCGCTGAAGGTCGCCGTGGACGCCGGCAACGGCATGGGCGGCCACACCGTGCCGACCGTCTTCGACGGCCTGCCGATCGAGCTCGTCCCGATGTACTTCGAGCTGGACGGCACCTTCCCCAACCACGAGGCCAACCCGCTCGACCCGAAGAACCTGGTCGACCTCCAGGCCGAGGTCCGCAAGGTCGGCGCCGACATCGGCCTGGCCTTCGACGGCGACGCCGACCGCTGCTTCGTGGTCGACGAGCGCGGCGAGCCGGTCTCCCCGTCCGCGATCACCGCCCTGGTCGCCGCCCGCGAGATCGCCCGCGCCCAGGCCGCCGGCGAGGCCGAGCCGACGATCATCCACAACCTGATCACCTCCTGGACCGTCCCCGAGGTGGTCCGCGAGCTCGGCGCCGCCCCGGTGCGCACCCGGGTCGGCCACTCCTTCATCAAGCAGGAGATGGCCGTCACCGACGCCGTCTTCGGCGGCGAGCACTCCGCCCACTACTACTTCCGCGACTTCTGGCGCGCCGACACCGGCATGCTGGCCGCGCTGCACGTGCTGGCCGCGCTCGGCGGGCAGCAGGGCACCCTGTCCGAGCTGACCGCCGAGTACGACCGCTACGCCGCCTCCGGCGAGATCAACAGCACCGTCGCCGACCAGGCCGCCAGCACCGCCGCCGTCCGCGCCGCCTACGCCGGCCTGGAGGGCACCACGGTGGACGAGCTGGACGGCCTCACCGTGGCCGGCCCGGACTGGTGGTTCAACCTGCGCGCCTCCAACACCGAGCCGCTGCTGCGCCTGAACGTCGAGGCCAAGGACCCGGCGCGGATGGCCGAACTGCGCGACGGCGTGCTCGCCGTCGTGCGCGCCTGACCGGACCGCGCCTGACCGGAGCGCACCGTGCCCCGGCCGGTAGGGTTGCCTATCGGCCGGGGCACCTCCGTGCCACCACCGAACTTTGGAGAGCCCCCATGAAGCTCGAATCCTTCCTGCTGGAGATCCTGGTCTGCCCGCAGTGCCGGGCCGCGCTCGCCGAGGGCGGCACCGAGGAGCAGCCCGAGCTGCTCTGCACCGGCGCGGACTGCGGCCTCGCGTACCCGGTCCGCGAGGGCATTCCGGTCCTCCTGGTGGACGAGGCCCGCCGCCCGGCCTGATCCTGTTGGGGCCGACCAGCCCCGGGGCCGACCGGCCCGACCCGCGCCCGCCGCCCACACAGGACAGCCGGAGGCCCGCCGCATGCTCGACGACACCCTGCTCGACGATCCGGCCGCCCTCCAGCGCGCCGACCACGACCGCGCCCTGCTGGCCCTGGCCGGCGCCGGCGCCCGGGTCCGCACCGCGCTGCGGCAGGCCGACGCGGCCGGCCTCGACCGGCTGCGCCCCGACGGCCGCCCGCGTGCCGTCCTGGTCGCCGGGCACGGCAGCGCCCTGACCGCCGCCGAGATCCTCGCCGCGCTGGCCGGGACCGCCGTCCTGGTCGTCCCGCTGCCGCCGACCGAGGCCGTCGCCCCGCGCGTCGACCGGGCGGCCGGCGCCCCGCCCGCCTTCACCGCCGGGCTCGGCTGGCAGCTGCCCGGCTGGGCCGGACCGCTCGACCTGCTGGTGGTCAGCTCCGCCGACGGCGGCGAGCAGGGCCTGATCGGCCTCGCCGAGCAGGCCTACGCCCGCGGCTGCTCCGTCGTCGTCACCGCCCCGCCCGGCAGTCCGCTGGCCGAGGCCGCGCTGCAGGTGCGCGCGCTGCCGCTGCCGTACGTCGGCACGGTGCTGCCCGACGAGGGCCCGCCCGCCGCACCGGCCGCCGAGCCGGACCTGCCGGCCGAGGACCCGGCCGCGCTGTGGTCGCACCTGACCCCGCTGCTGGCGCTGGCCCAGAAGCTCGGCCTCACCCAGCTGCCCTACGACGCGCTGCCGGCCGTCGCCGACCTGCTGGACACCGCCGCCGTGCGCTGCCGCCCGGACGCCGCCGCGTACACCAACCCGGCCAAGGGCCTGGCCGCCCGGCTGGCCGGGACGGTCCCGCTGCTGTGGGCCGAGGGCCCGGTCGCCGGCGCCGCCGCCTCCCGGTTCGCCGCCCAGCTCGCCGAGCGGGCGGGCCGCCCGGCGCTGACCGGCGCGCTGCCGCAGGTGCTCACCGCCCACCGCGGCATGTTCACCGGCCAGTTGGGCGCGGGCGCCGACCCGGACGACTTCTTCCGGGACCGGGTCGAGGAGCCCGACCCGCTGCACCTCCAGGTGCTGCTGCTGCGGCACGTCCCCGAGGCGGGCACGCCGGACCCCGGGCAGGAGCAGGACGGCCCCGCCGAGGTGCCCGAGGACGACGACCGGCCGCGCAGCTTCGGCGTGCGCCGCGCCCACCGGCTGGCCGCCGCCCACGACGTACGGCTCACCGAGTACGCGAGCACCCTCGCGGACCCGCTGCACGCGCTGGCCGACCTGATCGCGCTGACCGACTTCGCCGCCGTCTACCTGGGGCTGGCCGCCGCGCAGTCCTGAGGCCGCTACTCTCTGCCCATGAGCACAGAGGGCGGGACGAAGGCACTGGTCGCGGCGTTGTCCGCCAACCTGGCGATCGCGGTGGCCAAGTTCACCGCCTTCGGCTTCACCGGCTCCTCCTCGATGCTGGCCGAGGGCGTCCACTCGGTGGCCGACTCCGGCAACCAGGTGCTGCTGCTGATCGGCGGCAAGCGGGCGCGCCGCGCGGCGGACGAGGAGCACCCGTTCGGGTACGGGCGCGAGCGCTACGTGTACGGCTTCCTGGTGGCGATCGTGCTGTTCAGCGTCGGCGGCCTGTTCGCGGTCTACGAGGGCTGGCACAAGGTCAACCACCCCGAGGCGCTGGACTCCTGGGGCTGGGCGGTGGGCGTGCTGGTCTTCGCCGTCGCGATGGAGGGCTGGTCCTTCCTGACCGCGGTGCGCGAGTCCGCCAAGGCCAAGGGCGGCCAGGGCTGGGTGCAGTACATCCGCACCGCCAAGGCGCCCGAGCTGCCGGTGGTGCTGCTGGAGGACACCGGCGCGCTGATCGGCCTGGTGCTCGCGCTGCTCGGCGTCTCGCTCACCGTGATCACCGGCGACGGCGTCTGGGACGGCGTCGGCACCCTGTGCATCGGCGTGCTGCTGGTGGTGATCGCGGTGGTGCTCGCGCTGGAGACCAAGTCGCTGCTGCTCGGCGAGTCCGCCGACAAGGACTCGGTGCGGCGGATCCGCGCCGCGCTGGTGGACGGCGAGGCGGTCACCGGGGTGATCCACATGCGCACCCTGCACCTCGGCCCGGAGGAACTGCTGGTCGCCGCCAAGATCGCCGTCAACGCGGAGGACAGCGCCGCCCGGGTGGCGCGGGCCATCGACGCGGCCGAGGAGCGGGTCCGCGCCGCCGTCCCGATCGCCCGGGCGATCTACCTGGAGCCGGACGTCTACAGCGCCGAGAAGGCCGCCGCGGGCGAGGACCCGGCGGCCACCCCGGGCGGCCCCGGGCCGGGCGCCGCGCACTGACGGACCGTCCGGCGGGCCGGTCCGGCGGGGGCCGGCGGCGGTCGGGCAGGGGCCGGGCACGGGACGGGCAGGGGTCCTGCGGCGGCTGGGCGGCGGCCGGATCCGGCCGCCCAAATCAGTCATCCGCGGACGCCCGGTGGGGCCATCGGTGTAGATTCGTCACCAGAGCCAGAACGTCGCTGCTGATGGCGGTCGATCGGCGGTCCGCACCCGTAGGGTGTGCGCCGGTCGAGGGAGAGAGGTCCTCCGACGGTTTGTGCTGCGCAGCAGGGAGCCGGTCCGCCACCACGGGATCCGGCGGCCCCGGCGTAGCCGTGCACCCGTACGGCCCGCCATGCGCACCGCACATCCGGACCTCGGCCCGTGCCCCACCCCATCAGCGAGGAGCAGACGCATGTCGACCGACATCACCGGTGACTTCAAGGTCGCCGACCTTTCCCTGGCGCCGTTCGGCCGCAAGGAGATCCAGCTGGCCGAGCACGAGATGCCCGGCCTCATGTCCATCCGCGCCGAGTACGCCGCCGCGCAGCCGCTGGCCGGCGCCCGGATCACCGGCTCGCTGCACATGACCGTCCAGACCGCGGTGCTGATCGAGACCCTGACGGCGCTCGGTGCCGAGGTCCGCTGGTGCTCCTGCAACATCTTCTCCACCCAGGACCACGCCGCCGCCGCCATCGCGGTCGGCCCGGAGGGCACCCCGGAGAACCCGCAGGGCGTGCCGGTCTTCGCCTGGAAGGGCGAGACCCTGGAGGAGTACTGGTGGTGCACCGAGCAGGCGCTGACCTGGCCCGACGGCAAGACCCCGAACATGATCCTGGACGACGGCGGTGACGCCACCCTGCTGATCCACAAGGGCGTCGAGTTCGAGAAGGCCGGTGCCGCTCCGGACCCGTCCACCGCGGACAACGACGAGTTCCGGATCATCCTGGAGCTGCTCAACCGCACGCTCGTGGAGACCCCGAACAAGTGGACCGAGGTCGCCGCCACCATCAAGGGCGTGACCGAGGAGACCACCACCGGTGTCCACCGCCTGTACGAGATGCACCGTGACGGCCAGCTGCTGTTCCCGGCGATCAACGTCAACGACTCGGTCACCAAGTCGAAGTTCGACAACAAGTACGGCTGCCGCCACTCGCTCATCGACGGCATCAACCGCGCCACCGACGTCCTGATCGGCGGCAAGGTCGCCGTCGTCTGCGGTTACGGCGACGTCGGCAAGGGCTGCGCCGAGTCGCTGCGCGGCCAGGGCGCCCGCGTCATCGTCACCGAGATCGACCCGATCTGCGCGCTCCAGGCGGCGATGGACGGCTACCAGGTCGCCACCCTGGAGGACGTGGTCGAGACCGCCGACATCTTCATCACCACCACGGGCAACAAGGACATCATCATGGCCTCGCACATGGCCCGGATGAAGCACCAGGCCATCGTGGGCAACATCGGCCACTTCGACAACGAGATCGACATGGCCGGCCTGGCCAAGCTCGACGGCGTCGTGAAGACCGAGGTCAAGCCGCAGGTCCACGAGTGGCGCAAGGCCGACGGCCGCACCATCATCGTCCTCTCCGAGGGCCGCCTGCTGAACCTGGGCAACGCGACCGGCCACCCGTCCTTCGTGATGTCCAACTCCTTCGCGAACCAGACGATCGCCCAGATCGAGCTGTTCACGAAGACCGAGGAGTACCCGATCGGCGTCTACGTGCTGCCGAAGCACCTGGACGAGAAGGTCGCGCGCCTGCACCTCGACGCGCTGGGCGTGAAGCTGACCACCCTGTCCCAGGAGCAGGCCGACTACATCGGCGTCCCGGTCGAGGGCCCGTACAAGGCGGAGCAGTACCGCTACTGATGCGGTGAGTCGCCGCTGACGCGGTGATCGGCGGACGCCGGTGGCCGGCACCCCCCGTGGGTGCCGGCCACCGGCGCGTTCGGCGCGTGGTCGGTCGTCCGGTCGTCCGGTCGTCCGCCGAGAACGGCCGTCCGGTCGTTCTCAGCGGACGAACACGTCGGTGGTCCAGTCGCGTTCGTCCACACCGATCGGCTCGGTGCGCGAGAGCAGCCCGGACAGTCCGCCGATCTCGTCCAGGGCCGGCGGCGTGCCGCCCCCGTACACGGCGGCGCAGATCCACACCCCGTTCCGGGACTGGCAGGTCGGGGCGGGGCTGGGGTGCCCGGTCGGCATCGTGCCGGGCTCGTCCGTGTCCGGTCGAAGTTCGAGGGTGACGGTCCTTCCCTGGACCTTGAAGTTCAGGTAGAGGTTCCAGGCTCCCCGGCCTTCCGGGTCCGGGCGGGAGAGCTGCACCATGTCGGGTGTTCCGAACTCCTCGGGCAGGTTGGTGAACTGGACCGGCAGCGGGACGTCCCGGTGTCCGTACCGGACGCCGTTGGCCACCCTGAGCAGCACGTCGCGACCGGTCTGCTCCGGGGTGCCGTTGCTCGCGGCGAGCTCCGCCCAGCGGCCCGAGGGGGTCAGCCAGCGCAGTGACCACGTCTGCGTCCCGCTCGGCAGGTTCGCCCAGTAGGCCGTCCGCCCGTTGATCGGGGGGGCGTCCTCGCGCACCAGGTGGATGTCGTACGGGGGCGACTGGGGGTTCAACGGCGGCTCGACCCCGGCCGGGTAGAGCTGGAGGTTCAGGCGCGGGATGCTCCGGCCGGTGTCCTTGTTCGCGGAGTAGAGGCCCTTGGCCTGGATCTCGCGGTCGATCCGGCCCGGTTGGTCCACCCAGTCGGGCAGCCAGCCGTACGAGACCTCGGTGCTGAGCGGGTCCGAGGCGGCGGCCGGGGCGGTGGTCGACGTCGGGGTCGGGGCCGGCGTCGCGGTGACCGCTGGGAGGGTCTGCACCGCCGGTGCCGTGGTGCCGGGCCTCATCAGCATCGTGGCGGTGAGCGCGACGGCCGCCACGACGGCCACCGCGCCGGCCGCGGCCCGGTACCGGCGCTGCAGGCGGGCCCGTCCGCGGGTGATGGACGTGGTGATGTCGAAGGCCGCGGGCGGGGCCGGCTCGTCGGCCAGGGCCGACAGGGCGATGCTCAGCTCACGGTGATCGGTGGCGGTCATGACGTCCTCTCTGCAAGGGCCGGGACGAGAACGAGACTGCGGCGGAGGGTCTCCAGGGCGCGCGCGCTCTGGCTCTTCACGTTGCCGGAGGAGCAGTTCAGCGCCTCGGCTGCCTGGTCGATCGACAGGTCGCAGTAGTACCGGAGCACGACGGCCGCGCGCTGGCGCGGCGGGAGCGCCGCCAGGGCCTTGCGCAGGTCGAGCGAGACGTCCAGGTCGATGCTCGTGGCCGCGATGTCCGGATCGGTGCCGGTCCGTACCGTCCGGCGCCACCAGGAGGTGCGCTGCTCGGCGAGGAACGTGTTCACCAGCGTCCGGCGGGCGTAGCCGTCCACGTTCGTCGCGCGGCTCGCCTTCGCCCAGTGCACGTACAGCTTGGTGATGGTCTCCTGCACCAGGTCGTCGGCCCGGTGCCAGTCCCCGCACAGCAGATAGGCGACCTTCCGCAGCCAGCCACTCCGTGAAGCCACGAACTCCGTGAACTCCGCGTCGCGTGTCTGCTTCGCCATCTGCACCCCCTCTCGTCGTGGCGGCGGCGCGTCTCCCGCGCCGTCCGACCCTCTGATGCGGGCACCGGCCCGGAATGTTGCACCGGACGCCGGTGCGTAGGCTTTCGGGCATGCCCAACGGTCGGTACTCGCTCCATGACACCCATGACCACGTGCTGCTCGGCGAGGAGCGGTTCAGCTGCGCGCCCGGGGCGGCCGGCTGGCGGTACGTCTCCAAGACCTACGCGCCGGACGGGCAGGTGATCGGCAGCGTCGACCTGACGCTGGACTCGCGGGCCCGGCCGTTGCGGATGGAACTGCGGGCCGGCGGCTGGCAGGTGCGCGGCGGCGCGGTGGACGGGGTGGCGTGGGTCCGCACCGACGCGGCCGACCCGGGCGGCGAGCACGCGGCGGAGGGGCACGACCGGGCGCACGGCTTCGCCGGACGCTCGCCGGGCTTCCTGGTCGCCACCGCCCGGATGCTGCGGCTGCGGGAGGGGGCGAGCGCCCGGGTGCGGCTGGTGGCGTTCACCGAGCCGGTGCTGGCGCCGCGCACCTTCGACCAGGGGTGGCTGCTGGAGGGCGTGGACACCCACGCGACGGACTCGGGGCCGCTGCTGGTCGAGCGCTACCAGGTGGCGGACCTGGAGACGGGGGAGCAGCAGGTGGTGCACCTGGCCGGGGACGTGGTGCTGGCGGCGGCGGGGATCGAGCTGGAGGAGCTCCAGTCGCCGCCGAACGCCTGGCCGGTGGGGGAGTAGGGGCGGGGTCCAGGCGGGTGGGGTCCAGGCGGGCGGGGTTCAGGCGGGTGAGGTTCAGGCGGGTGGGGCGAAGCCTGCGTCGGGAGCGGGCGGGGTCGGCTGCGAGGGCTTGACGAAGGACGGGGCCGCGGGGGCGGCCGGCGTCGGGACCGGTGCCGGGACCGCTACCGGGGGCGTCGCTACGGGCGCGTGCGCGTGCGCCGCGGGCACGCCGAGGACGCGGTGGGGGCGGCCGTCGGCCGTGGGGGCCTGGGCGACGGCCGGGTGCGGGGCGGGGGTCTGGACGGGGGCCGCGGCCATGAACCGCTGCTGGGCGCGCATCCACTCCCGGCGCTGGCGCTCGGTGAGCACCGCGCCCAGGTAGGCCGCCGGGTGCAGTCCCGGCGGAATCGGGTTCCCGATCCGGCCGGCCAGGTCCTCGGCCAGCCCGGCGGCCATCCGGAAGGACACGCCGGGCTCCAACTGGCCCACCCGGACGAGCAGTTGACGGATCGCCAGCCAGAGCGGCTCGGGCACCGCGGACAGGTCCATCGCGACCAGCTCACGGCCCATGTCGTGCAGCAGCTGCGGGTGCACCGGGGGCAGCGGGCCGGCCGCACCGGCTCCGGCCGGAGTGCGCTCCCGGACCACGACCGTCCCGGCGAAGATGTCGCCGAGCCGCTTGCCGTCCGCGTTCAGCGTGGAGGTGATCACGGCCGGGGCGCCGGTTATCGCGATCAGCTCGAAGAAGCCCACCAGCCCGCGCACCAGCGAGTGCCGGAACCGGACCGGGCCGCCGTCGGTGCGCACCACCCGCAGTCCGAGCGCCGCCTTGCCGACCGAGCGCCCGCGGCTGAGGGTCTCGATCATCACCGGCAGGGCCACCAGGAAGAAGACCGTCATCCCGAGCATCGTCGCGGCCAGCGCCGCGCTGTCCAGGCCGGACAGGGCGATGCTCAGCACCAGCGTCGACACGAACAGGGCGGCGAACTCGATGAGCAGGTCGAGCACGATCGCCAACGCCCTGCTCGGAAGCTTCGCCGTCTGCAGGTCGAGGACGACCGCCTCACCCGTCACCAGGTCGCTCAAGACACCTGTCCGTTCACGCTCATGCGAGCAGGTGGGAGCGCACGTGGATCGGCCCCCACTGCCCGCTCTCCGCAGTCTGATCCGCAGCCGCAAACATACGGCGCCCGGTGGTCGCACGGGAAGTGAGATCCCGGCGGCCGGGGCGGCGGCGGTTCCTGGCATGCTGGGCCCGCACGTGTCCGTACGTACCTGCCCGACCCGCGCACGCGCGCCTCGCGCCATCGCCGACCATGGAGCCGCCGAATGGACCTGGACGTCTTCGTCGCCACCCACCAGGGGGAGTGGGCCCGGCTGGACGCCCTTGCCCGTAGGCGCCGGCTCAACGGGGACGAGGCCGACGAGCTGGTCACCCTCTACCAGCGCGCCACCGGCCACCTGGCCAAGGTGCAGGCCGCCGCGCCGGACCCGGCCCTGGTCGGCCGGCTGACCGGCCTGGTCTCGCGGGGCCGCAGCGCGGTGACCGGCGCCCGCACCAACGGCTGGCAGGACGTCGCCCGCTACTACACGGTGAGCTTCCCGGCCGCGCTGTACCGCGCGCGCCGCTGGTGGATGCCGGTCGCGGCGGTCTCGATGGTCGTCACCGTGCTGATCGCCTGGTGGATGGCCACCCACCCCGAGGTCCGGAACAGCCTGATCGCGCCGGACGACCTGCGCGAGCTGACCCGCCCCGGCGGACAGTACGAGGCGTACTACTCGGACCGGCCGGCCAGCTCCTTTGCGGCCCAGGTCTGGACGAACAACGCCTGGATCGCCGTGCAGTGCCTGCTCTTCGGTATCGCGCTGGGCATCCCGGTGCTCGTCGTGATGTGGGTCAACGTGGTCAACCTCGGCGTCGGCGTCGGGCTGATGGCCTCGGCCGGGCGGCTGGACGTCTTCCTCGGCCTGCTCATCCCGCACGGCCTGCTGGAGCTGACCACGGTCTTCGTGTCCGGCGGCCTCGGCCTGCGCCTCGGCTGGACCCTCATCGACCCCGGCCCGCGCACCCGCGCGGTGGCACTGGCGGAACAGGGCCGCTCGATCATCGGCATGGGAATCGGGCTGGCGACGGTGCTGGCCGTGGCCGGCGTGCTCGAAGCCTTCGTGACGCCGTCCGGCCTGCCGACCTGGGCCCGCATTTCCATCGGAGTCGTCGCGGAGGCGGCGTTCCTCACCTATGCGCTGGTCCTGGGCCGGAAGGCCGCGGCGAGCGGGGAGTTCGGCGACGTGGACGCGGCCGACCGGGCGGACCTACAGCCCGTCGCGGCCTGAGCCGTGGTGATCAACAGGCCGTTGACCTGCTAGTCTTCTCGCATCCCGACCAAACCATTGACGTGGTGTGGGTGGGCTAGTAGGTTTGAACGGTTGGGAGCGACTGGACAACGGTCGGGCCCGGGCGTTAGTGTCTACGACACCGCCGAAATCGAGGCGAGCGCGTTTCACGAAATGCGCGCCCTCCGATGAAGCAAATCCCACGGACGGAACACTCCGAAAGCTTTGATAAGCTTCGGAACGAAGTTCGCAGGAAATCCCGCCAGCGGGAATCGGATGAATGAAACTCCGGAAAGCGGAGCGGAAAACATCTGGTAAGCTGGAAACACGAAAGAACGAAGCGCCCGGAGGGCCCGCTGGAAGGCGGTCCGAAGGAAGCGTCCGTTCCTTGAGAACTCAACAGCGTGCCAAAAGTCAACGCCAGATATGTTGACATCCCCGGCCTCGATCACCTGATCGGGGTTGGAGATTCCTTTTGAAACAAACACTAGCGAGGACGCAGTGCGCGGGACCGCCCTATTCCGGTGGTTGCCGTGCCGCTCAACGCGGGTGTGGACCCGATTACGGGTATACATTCACGGAGAGTTTGATCCTGGCTCAGGACGAACGCTGGCGGCGTGCTTAACACATGCAAGTCGAACGGTGAAGCCCTTCGGGGTGGATCAGTGGCGAACGGGTGAGTAACACGTGGGCAATCTGCCCTGCACTCTGGGACAAGCCCTGGAAACGGGGTCTAATACCGGATA
>NZ_JBHYGR010000053.1:0-5164 GCF_042738155.1 Kitasatospora sp. NPDC059088
GGCCACCGGCCCCGGCTCGGCTTCGAGACCGACCACCGGACCATCCCGCACGAGGTGGACTGGCTGCGCCCCGCCCGGGCGGGGCGTGCACGCCGGGGGCGTCAGGCGCGGTCGAGCGCCTCGCCGATCCGGGCGGCCATGGCGGTCATGGCCGGGCTCGCGGGGGTGCGGATCCGCAGCGCGGCCTCCACCGCGACCCGGATGACGGAGCGGAAGTTCTCGGCCTCGCCCGGGTCGGCGTCCCCGAGCAGCGCGGCCGAGGCGGCGAGGGCGGGGAAGACCTGGTCGGCGATGTCGGCGGTCGACTTCCCGCCGAGCTTCAAGCCCTTGGGCTTCTCGGCCAGGACGCGTCCGGTCAGACCGGTGGCGGAGCTGAGGGCCTTCCCGGCGGCCATCCCGGCCCGGGCGGAGGAGAACGCCCCGGGGTCGGCGGCGGCCATCAGGGCGACGACGCCGTGGGCGGCGGTCTGGACGGTCAGCTTCTGGCTCTGGGTGAGGGCGGGCTCGCCGCCGCCCGGCCGGGTGCCCGGCAGCTCGGCGGTCAGCTGTGCGGTCGCCTCGCGCTGGACGGCGGCGCCGGCGGTGAGGAAGCCCGCGATGGTGGCGAGTTCGGTGTCGCTGTAGCGCGCGTACAGCTCCTCCAGGCCGCTCATGAAGTGCTCGAAGTGCGGTGCGAGGGCCTCGGCGGGGGCCTCCGGGGCCTCGATGAGCACGCTGCGCTTGTCGGCGGGGTTGGGGATCCGCCGGGCGAAGCCCTTGCGCTGGAGCCGGTCGACCAGCCCGGTGACCGAGGCCGGGGCGAGCCCGGAGTGCTCGCCCAGTTCGCGCGCGGTGAGCGGGCCGAACCGTTGGAGCAGGTCGATGGCCTTCTCCTCGGTGCTGCTCAGTCCGTGCAGCTGCGCGAGCGCGCTGTGGAACATGACCGCGGCGGTGCTCAGCTCCCGCCCGGCCGTGTTGAGCCGGGCGATGAGCTCGCCGCGCGAGGGCTGGTCGGTGGTCGTCATGCGCTCAGATTAGCAAGCTGCTTCGCTTCGCCGAACTACTTGTTTCGCCGAACCGAACTACTTGCTATGCTTCTTTCGTCCGAACGAAACATCTTGGGCGGTGCGGCCACGGCCGGGGCCCGCCCCCACCCCTCCGAAACCGAACGAAGAAGGCCATGTCCAAGCAGCGCACCCCCATGCCCGGAGGAGCCCAGGCACCCGCCGCCGCCTCCCCGGAGACCCCGCCCGTCCACCGCCGCCGCGGCCTCGCGATGCTCGTCCTGATCGTCGCGTCCTTCATGGACCTGCTCGACACCACCATCGTCAACGTCGGCCTGCCCGCCATCCAGAAGGACGTCCACGCCACCCCCGGCCACCTGGAATGGGTCGTCGGCGGCTACACCCTGGCGTTCGCGATCGTCCTGATCACCGGCGGACGGCTCGGCGACATCATCGGCCGCCGGACGGTGTTCCTCGCCGGGGTCGCCGGCTTCACCGCCGCCTCGCTCGCCGCCGCACTCGCGCAGAGCGGCGACGCGCTGGTGGCGGCCCGGGTCGTCCAGGGCGCCTTCGCCGCCCTCATGGTCCCCCAGGTCCTCGCCTCCGTGCAGGCCCTCTACCGGCCCAGGGAACGCGCCGCGATCCTCGGCATCATCGGCGCCGTCTCCGGGATGGCCGCCGTCGCCGGCCCCCTGCTCGGCGGCTGGCTCGTCTCCGCCGACGCCTTCGGCATCGGCTGGCGCAGCATCTTCGTCATCAACATCCCCGTCGGCGTCGCCCTGCTCGTCGCCGCCCGGCTCCTGGTGCCCGACACCCGCTCGGCCCACCCGCTGCGCCTGGACGTCCCCGGCCTGCTGCTCGCCTCCACCGGCCTGTTCCTGCTGGTCTTCCCGCTGGTCGAGGGCCGGGAGTCGGGCTGGCCCGGCTGGATCCTGGCCATGCTGGCCGCCGCCCCGGTCGTGCTGGGCGGGTTCGTGGTGAACCAGCGGCGCCGGATGCGCCGGGACGGCTCGCCGCTGGCGCCGATGCACCTGTTCGGCCGGCGGGGCTTCGCCGCCGGCAGCCTCGTCCAGCTGTGCTTCTCCGGCGCCATGGCCGGGTTCTTCCTGATCCTCGCCCTCTACCTGCAGCTCGGTCTGCACTTCTCCGCCATGGCCTCCGGGCTGACGCTGCTGCCGTTCACCGCGGGCGCCTTCCTCGGCTCGGGCGTCTCGGTGCCGCTCGCCCGGAAGGCCGGCAAGCCGCTCGTCGTCCTGGGCGCCCTGATGCAGGCCGGCGGCGCCGCCTGGGTGCGCCAGGTCGTCGACTCCCACGACGCGGGCCTGTCCGGCTGGGACCTGCTGTGGCCGCTCGCCCTGGCGGGCCTGGGCCTCGGCCTCCTCGTCGTGCCGCTGGTCGACCTCGCCCTGGCGACCGTCGACGTCCGCGAGGCCGGGGCCGCCTCCGGCGTCTACAGCACCTTCCAGCAGTTCGGCGCGGCCCTCGGCGTCGCCGTCACCGGCGTGGTCTTCTTCGGCCGGACCCACGACGGCTACGACCCCACCGTCCTGCGCACCGCCCTGCTGGCCGGCGCCCTGGTCTGCGTCGCCGGCTACCTCCTCGCCGCCCTCGCGGGCCTGTTCCTGCCCGCCAGCCGCCTGGCCCGCCACGAGCCCGCCGACGAGGAGGAGGCCGGCGACCTCCTGCCCGCCGCCCACTGACCGCTCGACCGCTCACAGCCCCTGCTCCACACCGAACCCGCAGACAAGGAAACCCACCATGTCCGACACCACCGCCGTCCTGACCGCCGACGACCGGCTCACCCTCCAGACCGCCGCCCACGGCGTCGTCGTCCTGATGGCCGCCTCCGACCCGGGCACGATCTCCTCCGCCAAGGCCGGCATGGCCGCCGGCAAGGCCCTCAGCTCCGCCACCGGCCTCACCGGGCGCGTCCTCGCCGAGAAGCCCAAGGGCCTCAAGCTCGACGGCAGCTCCACCGCCGACATCGCCGACCGGGTCTTCGACGCCATCCGCCGCTCCCTGGCGCTGCTGGACGCCAAGGCCCCCGAGGAGACCGGCAACTTCCGCGCCACCCTGACCGTCGCGATGCGGGCCGCCCAGCACGCCCGCCCCGGCGCCAACCCGGCCCAGGCCGCGATGGCCGACAAGATCGCCGGCATCCTCGACGGCGCCTGACCGCGCATCGGCCGGGGCGGCTCCGCCCGACCCGGCCGACCCGGCCGACCCGCCGGACGGCCGCCGCGGTCACCCTTCGCCCCCGCCGTTCACCCCCAGGGGTGAATTCGGGGGCCGTTCGGGGGCCCGGACCAAGCCAGGTGGGCGAGCGTGCCGAACGTGAGGGCAGAGCGGTCCGGCATCCGGCCGACCGCCGGGCCGAGACGGGACATGATGGCCAGCGAGCACATCGACACCCGGCTGCTGGAAGAACTCACCGAGCAGTCACAGGACTTGAACAGCGACGCGTTGCGGATCACCCGCGGAGCGCTGACCGATCTCGCGGAGGGCACCGAGCCCCCGCGCCGATGGTGGCAGCGCGGGGCGACCCTCGGCGCCCTGGCCGGCGGGGTCGGACTGCTGAGCACCGTGCGCGCCGCGGCGGCCTCGCCGTCGCCGTCGGCCTCCGCGTCCGCCTCCGTCTCCGCCGACGACATCAGGGCGCTGCAGACCGCCGCGTCCCTGGAGAACCTGGCGGTCAGCGTCTACCAGACCGCCGCCGGGCTTCCGTTCATCAAGGACGGCAACAAGACGGTCGCCGCGTTCATCGCCAAGACCACCGAGCAGCACCAGGCCCACGCCAAGGCCTTCAACGCCGCCGCGACCACCGCCGGCGGGCAGGCACAGGACGGCCCGGACCCGAAGTACAAGGCCGTCGTCGACCAGACGCTGCCCACCATCAAGACCCCGGCCGACGTGGTGAAGCTCGCCATCACGCTGGAGGACGTCGCCGCCCAGACGTACACCAAGAACGTCGGCCAGGTGAGCAACGCCGACCTGCGCAAGCTGTTCGCCTCGGTCGCCCCGGTCGAGGCCCAGCACCGTGCCGTCCTGCTGGCCGTGCAGGCGCTGCTCGCGGGCAACGCCGCCGATCTGATCACCATCCCAGTCGACCCGGCGAAGCTGCCCGCGGCCGCGGGCAGCGTGGGCTTCCCCGACGCCTTCTACAAGACCGACAACGCCTCCCCGATCACCGAAGGGGCCGTGAAGTGAGCACCGACCGCATCTGGGAGCCCGCCATCGGCGAGGCCGAACTCGCCCGCCTGACCAGGGACATGGACGAGGCCCACCGCGCCACCCTCCCGGTCATGCGGGAGAGCGCACGAGAGCTGGCCGAGCAGATCCGCGTCACCGGCCAGGCCGAGCTGGCCCGGCGCCGCTTCCTGCTCGGCGCGGGCGGGGTGGCCGCGGCCCTGACGCTGGCCGCCTGCTCCAGCAGCAAGGACGTCAAGGACCCGGCGCCGTCCAGCCCGGCCGGCACGATGCCCGGCTCGGCGTCGGCGTCGGCGTCCGGGAGGTACACCGGGGACCTCCAGGTCGTCGCGCTGGCCACCGCCCTGGAGAACCAGGCCGTCGGCGCCTACCAGGCCACCCTGGACGCCGCCAAGGCCGGCAAGCTCGGCACCGTCCCCCCGGCGGTGGCGACCTTCGTCACCACCGCTATGGCCCAGCACGCCGACCACGCCAAGGCCTGGAACGCCGTCCTCACCGGCGCCGGCCTGCCCGCGATCACCGACGTGCCGCTGTCCAACCAGCCGGAGACCCTGGCCGCGCTCGGCAAGGCCGCCTCCGTCGGCGACGTCGCCAAGCTCGCCCTCGACCTGGAGGACCAGGCCGCCCAGACCTACCTCTTCGCGACCTACAACGTCACCAGCCCCGCCGGTATCGCCACCGCGGCCAGCATCGCGCCGGTCGAGGCCATGCACGCGGCCGTCCTGAACTACGTGCTCGGCCAGTACCCCGTCCCGGACGACTTCCTGCCCACCGACAAGGCCGCCAGCCCCACCCTGCTCACCGTCTGACCCGACGACCCCCGGGTCCGATGTCCCCCGGACCCGACGTCCCCGGATCCGACGACCCCAGACCGGGCGCGCGCCCCGGCCCCCCCCCCCCCCCCCCCCCCCCGCCGCGGCCGCGCGGGCCCGCCCCCCCCCCGCCCCCCCGCACGGGGCGCGGGCCGAGGGCCC
>NZ_JBHYGR010000053.1:5174-10949 GCF_042738155.1 Kitasatospora sp. NPDC059088
GGGGGGCGGCCCCCGGCCTACGGGCCCCCGACCCCCGGGGGGCGGGGGGGGCGGGGGCCCTCCCCTCCGGCCACCCGTCGCAGGGAGCGGCCTCCTTCGCCCGGACGGCGCACCCCGGAGTGCCGGTCACCGGGCCCTACGGGCCAATGGTGGTCAGCGGCGCCACCGCCGCACGGAGCGCTGGGAGCCCCCCGATGAACGAGCCGCCGGAGCCCCCGGCCGGGCCGGGGCGCGCCTCCCGGGCGAGGCGGCCGGTCCGGAGCACGGTGTCGGCGGTCCTGATCGCGCTGACCTGCGTGCTGGTGCCGGTGTCGCTGCTCACCGTCTGGGTGCACGACATCGCCCTGGACACCGGCCGGTACGTGGCGACGGTCGCCCCGCTCGGCACCGATCCGGCGATCCAGGACGCGGCGGTCGCCCGGATCACCCAGGCCGTGGACGTACGGGTGGACGGTCCGGCGGTCACCTCCGACCTGGCCGCCTGGCTGCAGGCCCACGGGCTGCCGCCCCGGGTCGCCTCGGCGGTCAAGGCGCTCGGCCCGAAACTCGACGACGCGGTGAACCAGGTGGTCACCGAGGCCGCCACGCGGGTCGTGCACAGCGACACCTTCGTCACGGTGTGGACCCAGGCCAACCGGGTCGCCCACACCGCCGTGGTCCAGGCCCTCACCGGTCACGGGCGGGGCGCGGTCGAGGTCACCGACGGCACGGTCACCCTCGATCTCGGCTCGGTCGTCGACCGGCTGAAGGACACGCTGGTCGCCGAGGGGCTGAGCCCGGCCGAGCGGATCCCGGACGTGGACAAGCGCATGGTGCTGTTCCAGTCCGACCGGCTGGCCCGGATCCGCGGCGCCGCACACGCCCTCGACGTGGTCGGCAACTGGCTGCCCGTGCTCACCGTGTCGCTCGGCGCCGTCGGCGTCCTGCTGGCCCGCCGCCGACGCCGGGCCCTGGTGTCCGCCGCCCTCGGCGCGGCCGGGGCCAGCCTGCTGGTGGCCCTCGCCCTGGTGGCCGCCCGCCACTACTACCTCGACCACCTGCCGCCCGCCGTGCAGTCCCCGGCCGCCGCCGCGGCCGTCTTCGACACCCTGCTGCACTTCCTGCGGATCAGCCTGCGCACCGCGACCGTGCTGGGCGTGGCGGTGGCGCTCGGCGCCTACCTGGGCGGCGCGGGACGGCTGCCGCGTGCCGCCCGCGGCCGGGCCGACCGCGCCGCGGACTCCGTCGCCCGCTGGGGCGACGCCCACGGCGTGCGCGCGGGCCGGGCCGGCACCTGGACCGCCGCCCACCGCCGGTGGCTCGCCGGCACCGCCGTCCTGGTGCTGGCCCTGGTGTTCGCCCTGTGGGACGACCCGACCGCGCTGACCGTGCTGCTGCTGGTCGCGATCCTGCTCGCGGTGCTCGCCGTCCTGGCCCTGCTCGCCGCGTTCGGCCGGGCCGCCACCGGCGGGCCGGACGGTTCGGTCCTACGGTGAGAGAAGGGCCGCTGCCCGGCCCCTCCGTCCTTTCCCTTCCTCCCGTTCCTTCCTGCCCTCCCTTCCGTCCCGTCTCCTGTCCCCGTCCGCGTACCGGTACGAGGCGGCCGTCGTCGAAGGAGTCCATGCCATGACCAGCCCTGTCACCGAACCGGGCCGTACCGGCCGGCCCGCCGAGCACCGCCCCTTCGCGGCCGGGTGGACCGTCTTCGCCGCGGTCATGCTCATCGCCGCCGGCACGATGGCGGTCTTCCAGGGGATCGCCGCCATCACCAAGGACAGCCTGATCATCGTCACCCGTCACTACGTGTACTCGATGAACACCGAGGGCTGGGGCTGGATCCACGTCATCCTCGGACTCGCCGTCGCCGCCGCGGGCGTGGCCCTCTTCAGCGGCGCCCCCTGGGCCCGTGGCGTCGGCATCGTCGTCGCGGTCCTGGGGATGGTCGCCAACTTCCTGTGGCTGCCCTACTACCCGTTCTGGGCGCTCGTCCTGATCGCGATCGACGCCTTCGTCATCTGGGCGCTGTGCGTCGGACCGGCCGGCCGGAGCGCCGACGACGCCTGAGCCCGGCGCGGACGCTCACTCTTCGTCCTCCTCCGCCGCCGTCGCGACCGGGGACGTGCCCGGAGTCCCCAGCAGCCGGGCCAGCCGGCCCTGGCCGGCCAGCACGTAGCCGATGCCGATGCCGAGCGTGACGGCGGTGAACACCACGATCAGCCAGCTCAGCAGGGTGAAGACCAGACCGAGCGGGCCGAACTGCGCCACACTGCGGTTCAGCGAGCGGGGGATGTACAGCCGCGACCCCCAGGCGAGCGCCGTCAGCGCCGCGCTGGTCAGCACGGCCCCCGGCAGCAGCGGCAGCCAGGGCACCCGGCCGCCGAGCAGCAGGTGCTGGGTCCACCACCAGAGCAGGACGGCGCTGACCAGGTAGAGGAACACCCCGAGGCTGTCGCCCAGCCCGAACCCGGTCCGCACCTGGCCCTGGACGATCAGGACGGCGAGCCACACCAGGAGCCAGGCGAGCCACCGCCAGGCCGCCAGGCGTCCGGCCAGGTGGGGGAGGTGCCAGCTCCGTTCGCACAGCCGTTGCAGCACCCGGCTGCAACTGGTGGCCGCGAGCAGGGTCACCACGATGCCGAGGCCGCCGTAGGTCTCGGTGGTGGCGCTCCCGCTGTCCGTCCGGAGCACCTGGGTGACCTCGTCGTAGGCGGCGCCCCGCAGCCCCAGGACGGTGCGCAGGGAGTCGGACACGCTGCTGCGCACCTCGTCGGGCATGAAGGCGGCCAGCACGAAGACCACCGGGATGGCCGTGAGGAACGCCTGGGCCGCGAGACGGGTGGCGGTGTCCAGCACGTGGATGTGGAGCAGCTGCGCCGCGAGTCGGCTGGGGAACGGGGCGTCGCGCAGCGTGGCCGTCCGCCCCCGCAGCCAGGCGGAACCGGTGCGGAACCAGCGATCGCGGCCCGGCCGACCGCGCCGTTCCGCCACCTCGCCCTCCCGTCCCGCTGCCAGCGTCTCGGATTCCGTCCAAGACTGGGCGACGGGGCGCTCACCGGCATCCCGGGCACGCCGCCGTTCGGCGCAACGGCCGGGGGAGGGCGACCGCGCGGGTGCTCAGCCGCCCTCGCGCTTGATCCACTCGCCGCCGCCCAACGGGTAGTCGTAGCCCGGGCGGTTGACGTCGGCGCTGGTGCGGAAGGGCGTGCCGCCGTTGTCGATGCGGACGGTGCCGTGGCGGTCGCCGCTGGACCAGTCCAGTGTGAGGTCCCAGCGGACGTCGTGCGCCTTGGTGTGGGCGGTGACGTAGAAGACCTCGGGGTCGGACTTGCTGACCTTGTACGGGAAGTCGCGCTGCCCGCCCTTGACGGTGATCACGGGACTGCCCCGGTCGAGGTCGATGTCGAAGGACTTGGCGTCGACGCCGCCGCCGCAGCCGACGCCCATCGAGTAGTCGTTCCAGGCCAGCGGCGCGCCCTTGGCGGTGACCCGCACGTGCAGCCCGAGCAGGACGACCGTGTCCGTGCCGGTGCCCTGGACGGTGAGGGCGACCTCCTGCTCGCCGGAGGACACCGCGCCGTAGGCGGCGGCCCAGCGCGGGGCGTCACGCTCCGGGGCGGGCGGGCCGACCTGGGCGGGCCCGCTGTTCACCAGGAAGTGCTGGCTGCACGGGTCGGCGTAGACGTACGGGCGGGTGCCGACGGTGAGCGGCGCGGGGCCGCTGTCGGTCGAGGTTGGGGTCGGGGTCGGGGCCGCGGTCGGGCTCGGGGGCGTGGCTGAGCTCGGGGCCGGGGTCGTTTCGGCGGCGGCCGTGGGGGTGGTGGGCAGCGGTTCCGGGGCGACGGGCGTGGTGACGCTGTCCGTCGTCGTCGCCGTCGCAGCGGCGGCCTGCTGGTCGCCCTTCGCCTGGCCACCGCCGCCGCCCCAGCCCGTGGGTCGCGCGACCACCAGGACGGCCGCCACCAGGGCGACGGCCGTGGCGGACACGATCAGCGCCGTGCGGCGCCGACGCGGTGGCGCGGGCTCCGCGGACACCACCTCGACCACCGGCTCCGCCTCCGCCGCGGGCAGGTCCGCCGTGCGGGTCTCCGCCGCGGGGGTCTCCGGCGCCCGCTGCTCGGCCCGGCGCCCCCGGGCCGCTTCGGCCAGGATCCAGCTCCGGTGCAGCTCCACGAGCTCCTCGGGAGTCGCCCGGCACAACCGTGCGAAGCGCTCCGCGGACGCGAACTCGTGCGGCAGCGCCGTCCCGTTGCAGTAGCGGTGCAGCGTGGAGGTGCTGGTGTGCAGCCGCTTGGCCAGCGTCCCGTAGCTCAGCCCCGAGCGCGTCTTGAGCTCGCTCAGCAGCCGCGCGAACTCCTCCGTCCCCGCAGCCCCAGTCCCGTCCGGCACCCGACGTCTCCCGTTCCCCGCGTCCCGCCCCCGCCGGCCCGGTGCCCTCGCGCGTCACCGCTGTTCAGGGCCCGTTCCGGCGTCCCACCTTACCCATCCCGCTGAGGGACGCGGCCGCCGGCACGGACGGTTGCGCCGGTGCCGGTCGCTCGCGCCCGGTCCGGTCACGGCTGCTCAGTTGCCGTCGGGCCGACGGCTGGTGGACCGCTCCAGGTACCGGGCCGTGATCAGGTGGGAGAAGCCCATGATGGTCTCCTGCGGGCTGACACCGGTGGCGCCCGGCAGAACGCTCGCGTCGCACAGCCGCAGGTTGGTGAAGCCGTGCGGGCGTCCCTGGGCGTCGCACACGCCGCCCGGGGCGGGTGGGCCCATCGGGCAGGACGCCATGGCGTGGACGGAGATCAGGTCCCAGGTCTCGGGCCGGGCGTGCAGTGCGAAGTCGGCCACCTGCGCGGCGGTGGTCAGGCCGCCGGTGGTCGGGCGGGTGGTGGTCGGGCCGGCGGGTGCGGGCGGCAGCAGTTCGACCGCGCCGGCCTCCAGGAGGAGCTCGGCGGTGCGCCGGAAGGCGGAGCGGAGGAGGTCCCGGTCGCTCGCGGTCAGGCGGTGCCGCAGGAGCGCGCCGAGGCCGGGGACCGCCAGCAGCCGTGCGGTGCCCCGGACGCTCACCTGGGTGGTGTAGACGGCGACCCGGTCCAGCTGGGCCAGCATCCGGTCGACGGTCCCGGCGGGATGGGCGGCCAGCGCAGCGGCGAGCGACCCCGGGGTGAGGTTCGCGGGCATCACCCGCACACCCCGGTCGGCGAACTCCTGCAGCTGCGCGGTGAAGATGGTGCCCTCGGTGGCGCGGACGGATTCGCCGAACCGCGCCACGGTACGGAAGTTGACGTGGAACGCGATCGCCCGGCCCGGGCCGCGCCCGCCGATGGCGCTGCGCCGCAGCAGCAGCGCGCTGCCGATCGGGCCGGCGGCCAGGAACACCGTCTGCGGGAGGTAGCGCAGTCGCCGGCCGTCGCGCAGGGCGTGCACGGCTGTGACCCGGGTGCCGTCGTGTTCGAGTCGGACGACCCGGGTGTCCGGTTCGATGACCGCCGCGAGCCGTTCGGCGGCGGGCAGGTAGCTCACCAGCATGCTCTGCTTGGCGCCGGTGGGGCAGCCGGTGACGCACCGGTTGGCGTGCCGGCAGCCGCGCACCGCCCGGCGGGCCGGTGCCCAGCGCCAGCCGAGTCGGTCGGCCGCCTGGCCGAGCAGCACCGAGTCGCGGTTCCCCGGCCCGGGCTGCTGGTCGACGACACCGAGGCGCCGTTCCACCTCGGCCGCGGGGGGGGCGGGGTGGGGGGGCCCGGTTGCGTGGAGCGCGGCGGGCGGCCCCCACACCGACCGGTGTTGGGGTGGGCGGCCCAGCCAGCCCCG
>NZ_JBHYGR010000053.1:10959-20454 GCF_042738155.1 Kitasatospora sp. NPDC059088
GGCGCCGGGGGGGCTCCCACCCGGCGCGGGGGGGCCCCCGCGCGGGGGTGTGGGGCGCCCCCACGGGGCCGCGTTCCCCACCGGGGGCGGGGGGGGCCGTGGTGGTGGGCCCGGAAGCCGTCGACGCCGGCGGACGCCCAGCACTCCAGCAGGTGTTCGGGAGGTCGCCAGAGCAGCCCGCCGTTGACCACGGTGGTTCCTCCGACGCAACGCCCCTCACCGAAGGGGATGGTGGGCGCGCCGTGGATGGGCACCAGACCGCCCTGGCGGTAGAGCAGGCGCAGGTTCTCCGCCGGGGACGCCCGGGTGATCCGCGTCTGCGGGACGAGCGGGCCCTCCTCCAGGACGTGGACCTCCCGGCCCGCGCCGGCGAGTTCCAGGGCCGCGGTGCTGCCGCCGGCTCCCGAGCCGATCACCAGGGCGTCGCAGCGGACGGTGCGGACGGTCCCGGTCATCGGAGCTCCTGCGGCGGAGCAGCGGAGAGTCCGTCCGGAGGCCCGTCCAGGGCGCCGTGCAGGGCCAACGCCAGGCTCACCCTGAGCAGTTCGGCGCAGCCGGGCACCGTGGACAGCCGGTCGGCGACCCGTTGCGGACGGGCCCGGTCCGCGGTGCCCCGGAGCGGGCCCCTCGGGTCCGCGAGGACGACGGCGAGCGGGAACACCCGCATCAGCAGGGCGAACACCAGGCGGTACGGCGTCGGGAGGGCGGCCAGGGTGGCGGCCGTGTGCCGGACCGCGGCGGCCTGGCGGGACGGTTCGGACAGGGCCGTGCAGCGGCCCGCCCAGAGCGGCGGGAGCCCGGCGGAGCGTACGCGCCGTTCCCAGACCCGCAGGCGACGGTGCTCCCGCGCGGTACCGGGCCCTGCGGCGGGCGGTACGGGACGCGTCGACGGGGAGCTCATGCGGTGACCTTCTCCCTGGCCAGACCTGCCAGGAGGCGGGGCATTCCCTTGGCCAGCACCGCGTCCAGGGCCGCCAGGAAGAGGTCGACGTCGGAGTCCTCGGCCACCAGGGGAGGCGCGGCGATCAGCGGGAGGTCGTGGTTGGAGCCGTAGTAGGTGAGCACACCGTGGTCGCGGTAGAGGGCGGCGACCACGGCGGCGGTCGCCAGCTTGGCCCCGGCCTGCGGGTCGCGCGCGAAGGAGGACGGCAGCAGGCGCAGCGCGTGGTCGAGGGCGGCCGGACCGTGGCGCAGGACGACGCCCTGGAGGGCCCCGGTGCCGCGCACCTCCGCGATCAGGTGCGGGTGCCCGGCGGCGAGGGCGGTGAGGCCGCGGCGCAGCCGCTCGCCGAGGCGGCGGGCCCTGGCGGGGTAGTCGTCGTCGACCGCGATCGCCACGGCCTCCAGCGCGGTGACCGTCTCCTCGCCGAAGCCGTAGTAGGTGGTGCTGTGCAGGGTGGCGTCGGGGAGCGAGTCGTAGGCCCTGCGGAAGACGGGCTCCCTGGCCACGTAGCCGGAGATGGACGCCTTGCCGCCGCCGAAGGACTTGGAAGTGGTCACCACGTCCGGGACCAGGCCGGGGTGGCGCATGAAGTGGAAGAGCGAACCGGTCCTGCCCCAGGCGGTGTAGACCTCGTCGAAGACCAGGACGATGTCGTGCTCGGTGCACAGTCGGCGCGCCTCGCGCAGGAACTCCTCCGAGCACTCGCGGAGACTGGAGGCGCTGAACGGTTCCAGGACCAGCGCGTAGACGTCGCTCCCGCCCTCGGGCGTGGTGTGCCGGTCCAGGGCCAGTTCGAGGGAGCGGAGGTCGTCGAAGGCGAAGCCGTCCGTGCCGGGGATCCGCGGGAAGGTGAAGTGCACCTCCGGCGAGGCGGTCAGGCTTCCGGCACCGAGCAGCTTGCCGTGGAAGGCGATGTCGCTGTGCAGGACGGTGCCGCGATGGCCGCGGTGGTACTTGTACGCCATCTTGAGGGCGCCCTCGACGGCCTCCGCGCCCGAGTTGGGGAAGTAGCTGACGTCGAGGTCCGCGGGCAGCAGCTGGGCCAGGTTGTGCCCGAGCGCGGCGACGTACGGGGAGAAGTAGTTCTTGTGCACCTCCATCCGCCGCCGTTCCTGGAAGCGCCGGCGGGCGGCCAGGATGCGGGGGTGGTTGTGGCCGTGGTTCAGGACGCCGATCCCGCCGGTGAAGTCCAGGACCCGCCGCCCGTCGCGCAGGGTGATCCAGCAGCCGGAGGCGCTGTCCACGACGTCGCGGCCGAAGCCGAAGGCGGAGAGCAGCGTCACCTGGCCCCGGCTGACATGGCGCCGGTAGAGCTCGTGCACCCGGGCGATGGGCATCCGCTCGCAATCCTCGGTGCTGATCAGGGAGTTCATGGCGTCCCCTCCTCGGGGCCGGACCGCGGACCGGCGCCGTGCCCGGCGACGGGAGGTCGTGGGTCGGGGGCGGTGCGGCGGGCGGTGCGCACCCGGTCGGCGATCAGGCGCCCGGCGTGCCTTCCCTGCCGTAGGGCGTAGTTGGTGCCCCGGTCCTGGGGGTAGACCTGGGCCATGCTGGCCAGGTAGAGCCCCGGCACGTCCGTCTCCATCGCCGGGATGCGGTCGGAGTAGTGCGGGGTGATGACCGGCTGGGCGTGGTCGGCCCGCCAGACGTGGTGGCGCCGGACCCAGTCGCGGTGGAACCGCGGGAACATCCGGCGCAGGTGCGGGAGGCTGGCGTGGAACACCGCTTCGTCGTCCATCCGGTACAGCGCGGCGCTGGTCGGGAGGTAGGCGGACAGGTAGACCAGGTGGCTCCCGGCGTAGGCGTCGGAGGCCTCCAGGTTGGTGTGCTCGATGACGCCGACGTAGGGGAACGAGGGGTCGGTGACGTTGAGCCAGTAGGTGTCCGACAGGGACCGGTCGGTCTGCAGCACCAGGCACAGATTGGCGAGGTAGGGGATGTCGGACAGTCGCCGGCGCACGGCGGGCACGTCCGGGTGGGGCGGTGGTCCGGCGGCGGCGGGGGCGAGGAAGCCGGCGAGCAGGTCCGGTGCCGTGGTGGCCAGGACCCGCCGTGCGGGCAGCACGCCGCTCCCGGTGCGGACCCCGCACACCCCGCGGGCGTCGGTCAGCACCTGCCGCACCGGGGTGTCCGTGCAGATCCGGACCCCCAGTTCGGACAGGCGCGCGACCCACGCGTCCAGCAGGGCGGCGCAGCCACCCCGCAGGTAGTAGAGGACCTCGCGGCCGCTGTGCGACCGGCTGCCACCGCGCAGGTGGAGCTTGGTCCACATCCAGGTGGCGCCGACCTCGGTCGCGTACTCGCCGAACTTGCCCTCCAGCAGCGGGCGCCAGACCGTCTCGTAGACCTGCGGCCCGCTCAGCTCCACCAGCCACTCGCGGGCCGTGAGGTCCTCCAACTCCCGCCAGTGCTTCACCCGGTGGGCCCGCACCGCGGACCGGCCCAGCCGGACCCGGTCGGCCAGCGGGAGGGGGGCGAAGCGCAGCACGTCCCACGGGCTCGACAGGCGGTACACCGAGTTCGCGTAGTAGACGCCGGTCCGGGTCCGGTGCGGCTGGAGCAGGTCGGAGCAGCCGAGTTCCGCGCACAGCCCCTGGACCTCCAGGTCGGAGGAGAACCAGTGGTGGTAGAAGCGTTCGAGCCGGGCTCCCCCGACCTCGAACGAGCCCGCCAGGCCGCCGACGTACGGCTCACGCTCCAGCACCCGGCAGGGCACCCCGGCCAGGGCGAGCTCGTGGGCGGCGGCCAGGCCGGTGAACCCGCCGCCGATCACCAGGACCTCGTCGCCGGGCCCCGGGGTCGCGCTGTTCTCGGGCATCGCTGCTCCCTTCGAATCCTCCGGGGCCGTTCCGTCCGAAGGCGGGCCGTTCCGTCCGAAGGCGATGGGTGTGGGAGGTGCGGGAGGGGTGGAAGGTCGGGCGGCGCGGGCCGGGCCTCGTCGGCATCGGAGGCGTCCGCCGGCCCCCGAAGGGGGCGCCGCCGCAGGGGGGAGGGCAGGGGAACCGCCACAGGCGGTCCGGGCTCCCAGAGGACCGTAGCACCGTACCCGGCGTCCGGCCTGTGGAGGGGCCGCTGACCTGCCGCGATTCATGGCTCTCCGGCTATCGGTCCAGCCGCGGGCGACCGTCGGGGCGGGCGCTCGCCCGACGCCGTTCCGGTTGCCCCGCTCCTCGCGCAGCCGACATCATCGAGGCGGGAACCGGTCGCGTCGGCGACCGTCGTGCCCGATCAGGAAGGCGACGAGCGATGGACGCCATGCCACAGCGGCCCCTGCGGTACGCCGTCGGACTGCCCAACCGGCGCGAGTACGCGGATCCCCGCCTGCTCCGCGAACTGGGAGTGCTGGCGGAACGGTCCGGCTGGGACGGCTTCTTCCTCTGGGACGGCCAGGTCGCGGAACACCCGGACGAGCACCTCACCGACTCGTGGACCACGCTCGCCGCGATCGCCGCCGACACGGAGCGCCTGCGACTCGGCGTCATGGTGAGCGTGCTCGCCCTCAAGCGCCCCGCCGAAGTCGCCCGCGCCACCGTCGCGTTGGACCTGCTCAGCGGCGGGCGGCTGATCTTCGGCGCCGGCCTCGGGTCCTCCGCGGCCGAGTTCCAAGCACTGGGCCAGGATCCGGACCCACGGGTGCGCGCGGAGAAGCTGGACGAAGCCCTCCACGTCCTCGACGGGCTGTGGACGGGCCGGCCGTTCACCTTCCACGGCCGCTGGTTCACCGTCACGGACCTCACCTTCCAGCCGGTGAGCCCGCAACGCCCGCGTATCCCGGTGTGGATCGCCGGCACCTGGCCCTCGCGACGCCCCATGCGGCGGGCCGCACAGTGGGACGGCGTCTTCCCCACGCGGGCGGGGGTGGGCCACACCGAGATGATGCCTCCTGCCGACCTGGAAACCGTGGTCTCCTACGTCCGCGCCCAACGGGCCGTCCGGAACGGGCAGTTCGACGCCCCCTCCGACGCCCCCTCCGACGCCCCCTCCGACGCCTCCTCCGATGCCTCCTTCGACGTCGTCATGGAGGGTCGGACGTCCGGGTTGCGGCGGGACGCCGACGCGATGGTCGTCGCCCCGTACCGGGCGGCCGGCCTCACCTGGTGGGTGGAGAAACTGGGCTGGTTCCGGGGCCCGGTCGAACTCGTCCGTGCCCGGATCCGATCCGGACCCCCCGTTCCCGTCGACCCGGGAGCCGATCCCGTCGGGACCGGGTGCCGGACGGAGCCGGTCGTCGGACGGCCGTGAAAATCGCCTGACAACTGGGCCCGGTTCCCCGATCGTCGCCCGCGACGGGGAGCAGGTCGTCTGGTCGGGCTGGCGCAACTCGGCTACCCGTGGCCGCCGGTCGACCCGGATTTCGGCTGACCGACCGGACCGGGGGCGCGGTCGTCGGCGCGGGCCCCGCCGACGGGCCGCTCACGGCAGCCAGTGCACCGGGGAAGCCCGGCGGACGTGGACCAGGACGTCGAACGCCTCGGCCAGGGAGTCCACGGCGAGGTGCTCGACGGCGTCGCGCTCCGGGGTGTAGAGGCCGCTGACCACCCGGGCCTTGGCCGGGCCGTCCCACTCGCGGCGGACCTCCTCCCGGCGCAGGTCCAGCCAGCGGGCGGGCAGGCCGGGCTCGCCGAGCCTCGCGTCGACCAGGTCCGCGGCCGGTGCGGGGGCGACGGCGGCCCCGAGGTCGCCGTGGTGGAAGCCGATCGCCACCGAGACGTACCGCGCGCCGTAGCGCCCGCGGAGCAGACTGCCGGCAGTGGCCTGCGGGCCCCGCTCGGGTGCGACGCCGAGCACCGCCTCGGTCGCCGCGGTGTGGGCGATGCCGTCCCAGTAGACGGTGCGCAGGCCGGTGCGGTGCTGGAAGGCGGCGATGGCCCCCGCCCACAGTTCGGCCTCGCCCGCGTAGGTGCCGCGCCCGGCGACGCTGCGCTCGTGGAAGTCCACGATCAGCCGCATCCTGGCGAGTGCGTCACCTTCACCTTCGCCGTCACCGGATCCGGCTCCGGTGCCGGGCAGGGACTCGACCAACGCCCGTGCGGCGCGGGCGTGTTCGGCGAAGGGCCGACCGGGGTGGACGCCCCGAGCCCGCTGCACGTGCTCGTCGATCCGATGGGCCGTACGGATCGGCTCCAGGTGGGCCGCCAGTTCCGCGAGCCGCTCCGGCGCCATCGTGCGCACCTGCGCGAGGACGGCGTCGTAGTCGGCGTCCCCGGCCTGGACCGGCTTCACCCCGAGGATCCGGACCGGGTCGTCCGGGTGGTCACGGTTGAAGGCCCGGATCCACTCCAGCGCGCCGGCCATCTCCTCGGTGCGCCCCGGCCGCCAGGCCCCGGCCAGGGCGTCCGCCGTCGAGCCCTCGCCGCCGCGTACGTACGCGTCGAGGGCTTCACCGACTCCCGCGCCGTCCTGGACGGCCAGGGCGCGGAAGCCGCGGTCCCGGACGAGTCGGCGGAAGAGCTGGTCCCGTACCCCGAAGGTCTCCCGGGAGAAGCGGGTGGACTCGCCGAGGCCGACCACCACCGCCCCAGTGGCCAGTCGCCCGGCGATCCGGTCGAGTTCGACGTCGGGCAGGGGGAGGGCGGCGTCGGTGTGCGGGCGGGGAGCTGCGGTGGTGTTCGGCATGGCGATCAGTCTCGATCCTCAAGCTGACTTGAGGTCAAGAGCGGGGTGCGACGGGGTCAGGCCGTGCCGCCGGGGGCCGGGGTGAAGGTGGTGTCGAGCCAGTCGAAGGCGACCTGCTGGAAGCGCGCCATGGCGCCCATGTGGCAGTGCTCGCCCGCGCCTTCGGACTCGGGGAGGGTGATCAGGGTGTGCGGGCAGGTCAGGGCGGCCGCGACCCGCTGGGGCTCGCCGCGGAAGAACTGGTCGTCCTCGGCATCCAGGACGAGGGTGGGGCAGGCGATGAGCGGGGCTACGCCGTCGAGGGTGTAGGCGGCGGTCCGGCGGATGTAGTCCGAGGCGGAGCTCGCGCCGAAGGCCCACACGCCGTTGCGCAGCGCCCAGCGCAGCTGGGTGACCGCTTGCATCATCAGGCCGAGCACCGGGTCGGCGAGGTCGTCGCGCCCGCTCTCGACCCAGTCCAGGAGGAACGGCGGCATGACCCGGGTGTGGGCGTTGTGGTAGTCGTACAGGCCGTCGTCCAGGACGAGGGCGGCCAGCCGGTGTTCGAAAGCGGCGGCGCGGGCGGTGAGGTAGCCGCCGAGGCTGTAGCCGAACAGGGCGATCCGGTCGGGGGCGATCTCCGGGCGGGTGAGGGCGTAGTCGACCACCGGGGTGACCACGGCCTCCCAGTCGGGGCGGAAGGTGAGCCCCTGCTCGCGCAGTACGGCGCCCTGGCCGGGGCCGTCGTAGGCCAGCACGTTGTAGCCGCGGCGCAGTGCGGCCGCGCCGATGACGAAGTAGGCCTCCTCCAGGGTGGAGTCGAAGCCGCTGGTGAAGACGACGGTCGGGCGGGGGAGGCCGGAGTTGTCGACCAGGAAGAGGTACCCGGGGAGGGTGGTGTCCTGGTAGGGGATGCGCACGGCCTCGACGGGGTGGTCCAGCAGTCCGGCGGCGGTGGCGAAGGTCTCGCGGGAGAGCGCGGAGAGGGCCTTGACCTCGGGGTCGTGGGCGGGGTCGTCGCGACGGTAGAACTCGGCGGTGCGGTAGTAGTTCGAGGCGCGCAGCAGGGCCTCGCGGGCGCTGACCCGGTGGCCGGAGGCGAGGGCGGCGGTGCCGATGGCGTGGACGCGCTGCGCGGTCCGCTTCCACTCGCGCAGCCAGGCCTCCTCGTCGCCCGCGGCGACGTTGCGGAGGGTGGTCAGGACCTCGCCCAGGTCGGCGCCGCCGTCGTTGGCGAAGCCGGCCGCGCGCAGGGCCTCGAAGGAGAAGGACTCGTCGTCGTACAGGAACTGCATGGTGCACCCCAGACCGTTTGTCGAGACGGAACGGTTTCGTCTCGCCTTCGAGGTCGACGATAGACCTCGCCCAGTCGAGACGCAACCGTTCCGCCTCGTGTAGGTTCGGGGCATGCCCAGCACCCCCGCGCCCCCGCCCCCGCCCTCGACCCCCGCCCCCGGCCGCGCCCCTGCCCCTGGCCGCGCCCCCGCACGCAGGCTGCCCGGCGGGCCCGTCCTCCAGGACTCGGTGACCGAGGCCATCGCCGAAGCGTTCTTCGAGGAGCTCGCCGCGGTCGGCTACGCCCGGCTCTCCCTGGAGGCCGTGGCCAAGCGCGCCGGCGCGGGCAAGGCGGCCATCTACCGCCGCTGGGCCTCCAAGCTGGAGATGACCGTCGACCTGGTCTCCGCCGTCGCCGTCGCCGAGTCCGGACCTGCCGACACCGGAACCCTGCGCGGCGACGTCCTGGCCTTCGTCACCGAGGTCGCCGACGCGCTCAACCAGCGGCTCCCCGCGCGGATCATCCCCGACCTGCTCGCCGAGGCCGGCCGCACCCCCGAACTGGCCCAGGCCCTGCTCACCAACGTCCGCGACGCGCGTCGCGGCAGGGCCACCCAGCTCCTGGAACGGGCGGTCGACCGCGGCGAGCTCCCCGCCGACGTGGACCGCGAGATCGCCCTCGACCTCCTGGTCGGCCCGCTCTACTGGCGCCTCGCCGTGGTCCACACCCCGACCGCCCCCGACCACCTCGACCGCCTCACCGACAAGCTGCTCGCGGCCTTCCGCGCCTGACGGGGTGCGGCGCGGCGAGGGCCGCCCGCGCGACGGCGGACGGGTGACGGGCGGGGCGGTACGGGCCCGACCTCCCGTCAGGCGGCCCGGCGTGGTGCCACTATCTGGGGCGTATCGGCGCATCCGGCGCGATTCGACCGGTTCCCCCAAGGAGGAGCTCCGCAATGAGCCGTCGCACCCACCGCCCCGCCATGCTCGTGGCCCTGGCGTTCGTCCTCGCCCCGCTCGCCGGCTGCAGCGGCGCCGGCGTCAGCGGCGCGGGCCCGGTGGCCGTCGCGCCCCCGCCGCCGGAGAAGGCCTTCGGTCAGGCGTGCGCCGCGCTGCCCGGCCAGGGTGCCGGCAGCCTGGAGGCGATGGGCGGCACGCCCGTCCTGACCGCGATCGACCAGACCAAGGACCTCTCCCAGCTGTCCACGCTGGTGAAGACCGCCAAGGCCAAGGACATCTTCGACTCGATGGAGAACGTCACGGTCTTCGCCCCGAACGACGCCGCCTTCGCCAAGCTGACGGAGGACCAGAAGAAGGCCCTCGGCACCCAGCAGGGCGCCGGCGACCTGGTCCGCAAGCTCATCGTCGTCCGCGACCTGCGCAAGGACGACCTCCAGGACAAGCAGTACAACTCGCTGCAGGGCGCCGTCATCAAGGCCAGTGGCAGCGGCGAGGACTACCGCATCGGCGGGGCCCAGGTGCTCTGCGGCAGCATCAAGACGGCCAACGCCCGGCTGGCGATCCTGGACACGGTGCCGGCCTTCGGCTGACACCCCTCTCCCGTGGCGGGGGGGGGGGGGGGGGCGCGCCCCCCCGGGGGGGGGGGGGGGGCCCCCGCGCCGCGGGGGGCGCCGGGGCCGCGCCGTGGGGCGCGCCCCGGCCCCCCCCCCGCCCCCCCCCCC
>NZ_JBHYGR010000053.1:20464-20918 GCF_042738155.1 Kitasatospora sp. NPDC059088
TTTATTTTTTTTTGTGTTTTTTCTTTTTTTTTTTTTTTTTTTTTTTCGTGTGTTCTTTTTTGTGGGTACTCCCCTTTTGGGGGTGGGGGCCCGCCCCGCGCGCCCCCCCCCGCCTTGCGTTTCCGCTCTCCCGTCCGGCTCCTGTTCGCCCGTTGTCCCGCCGTTGTCCCGCCGTCGTCCGCCCGTCGTCCGCCCCTCCTCCGGCCGCTGCGCCGAACGATGTCCGGCGCTGGGCCGAAAGCGGGCATTCCGGCACGAAAATACGATGACACGATGTCAGGTCATCCGTACCGGGCGTTGACCTCGGCAATTCTCTTGCCCACGCACGCGGGCATTCGCGTGACGGTCCTGTTGTGGGGGGGGCGCCCCCCCCACCGAGGGGGGGGAGGGGGGGGAGTGAGACCAGAAGGTGCGGAGGGTGTTTTGGGAGTGTGGTTGTTGTGGAAAGACAAAC
>NZ_JBHYGR010000053.1:20928-32386 GCF_042738155.1 Kitasatospora sp. NPDC059088
CTTTTTCTGTTAATCCGTCCGGGGGGTTCCCCTGGGCATTTCTGTGCCCCCCGCCCGGGGGCTTTGGGGTGAGGGTCGTTTGGTCCGCCCCCCCCGGTGGGGGGGGGGGGGCGGTCGCGAGAGGAGACGCCGGATGGCTCCGGTGAGGTCGTTGCTCGGCGGTCGGTTCTCGACGGCCATGCGTGGTGTGCTCGCGCTGCTCTGCCTGCTGCCCCAGGGCGGACTGGCGCTGGCCGCCGCCCCGCCCGCGTACGCGCCCCAGGAGCCGTCCGAGGAGCAGCGGGCGCTGGTGGCGTGCACGCCGACCGGCACCTTCACCAACTGCACCCGGTTCACCTACAGCGGCGGCGACCAGACCTTCACCGTGCCGGCCGGTGTCACCAGCGTCTACGCGCGGCTCTGGGGCGGTGGTGGTGGCGGCTCGCCGAGCGCCTACTACACCGGTCAGTTCGGCGGCGGTGGCGGCGGCTACACCACCGGCACCATCGCCGTGACGCCCGGTCAGAGCCTGACCGTCACCTCCGGTCAGGGCGGTCTGATGAACCGGACCACCGCGGTGTACGGCGGCGGCGGTCCCGGCGGCCGGGGCGGGGCCGGCGGAGGCCTGGCGACGGGCGCCAGCGGCGGCGGCATGAGCGCCGTGTGGAACGGCAACTACGGCGGCACCCCGCTGCTGATCGCCGGCGGCGGCGGCGGTTCCTCGCCGGGCGCCGACACCGGCACCCCCGCCGCGGGCGGCGGCGGCGGGACCAGTGGCGGCCAGGACAACCGCCCGGCGAGCTCCGGCCGCGGCGGCACCCAGAGCGCCGGCGGCGCGGCCGCCACCCAGACCAGCTGCGGCAGCGCCACGGCGGGCAGCCGCTTCCTCGGCGGCAGCGGTGCGCCCAACAACAACGAGGGCGGCGGCGGTGGCGGCGGCGGCCTGTACGGCGGCGGTGGCGGCGCCTGCCAGGGCCCGAGCTCCCTGGAGCTCAACGGCATGGGCGGTGGCGGCTCCGGCTACACCGGCGGCACCGGGGTGACCAACGCGCAGACCGCCGCCGGCGCCAACAGCGCCGCCAACGGCCAGGGCGGCCTGGCCGCAGGACGCGACGACGCGCTCTACGGCTCCGGCATCGGCAACGGCGGCGGCACCGCCAACGGCGGCAACGGCGAGGTCACCCTGGAGTGGGTGACGCAGATCGGCCTGTCCATCAGGAAGACGGCCGCCCCGACCACCTACGTCCCGGGCCAGACCCTCACCTACACCGTCGTCGTCAGCAACGCCGGTCCGGCACCCGCCGTCGGCGCGGCGGTCCGGGACGCGCTGCCCGCCGCGCTGTCCGGGTTCACCTGGACCTGTGCGGCCGGCTCCGCGAGCAGCGGCTGCGGCGACGCGAGCGGCACGGGCAGCATCGACACGACGGCGACGGTCGCGGTGAACGACTCCGTGACGTACACGGTGACCGGCACGGTCCCGTCCGGGACCACCGGCACCCTGTCGAACACCGCGACGGTGACCCGCCCCAGCGCCACGACGGACCCGAACTGCGGACCGACCTGCTCCAGCTCCGTCGACACCCCGGGCCGGGTGACCACCGGACTGTCGGTGACCAAGACGCCCGACAAGAACCCGTACGTGCCCGGGCAGCCGCTGACCTACACCATCGTGGTGAAGAACGCCGGCCCCTCGGACGCCGTCGGCACCTCGGTCGCGGACAAGCTGCCCAACGCGATCCAGGGCTTCACCTGGAGGTGCACGGCCTCCAGCGGCAGTAGCTGTGGTGCCACCGCGTCCGGCACGGGCGACATCAACACGACGGTGAACATCCTGGCGGGCGGCCAGGTGAGCTACACGCTCACCGGCACGGTGCCGTCGGACGCGAACGGCTCACTGGACAACCGCGCCACGGTCACCCCGCCCACCGGCGCCACCGACCCGAACTGCTCACCGAAGTGCACCAGCACCGCCAACCCCATCCCGCCGGGCAACCAGGCGAACCTGGTCGTCTCCAAGACCCTGCTGACCAGTCCGGTGGTGCCGGGCCAGCAGGTCAAGTGGCAGGTGAAGGTCACCAACAACGGGCCCTCCCGGGCCCGCAACGTCGTCGTGACCGACCAGGTCCCGGCCGGGGTCACCGGGGCCGCCATGGTCAACGACCAGGACGGCAGCGCCTGCCCGGTCGCCAACGGCACGGCCACGTGCCCCGCCGTCGAGATCCCGGTCAACGGCACCGCCAGCTGGACGCTCAGCGGCACGCTCGACCCCAACGCCACCACCACGCCGACCAACTCCGCCGTCGTCACCGGCGGCCCCGACCCGTCGGCGTCCTCGCGCACCGCGGTCGCCTCGCCGACCGCGACGCCCACGCCGCAGGCCGGCCTGACCATCTCGAAGACGCTGCTGACCAGCCCGGTGGTGCCCGGGCAGCAGATCCAGTGGCGGGTGACCGTCACCAACAACGGCCCGTCGCGGGCGCGGAACGTGGTCGTGACCGACCAGGTGCCGGCCGGGGTGAGCGGCGCTTCGATGAAGGCCGACGCGGACGGGACCGCCTGCTCGATCAGTGGTGGTGTCGCGACCTGCCCGGCGGTGGAGATCCCGGCGGGCTCGTCCGCGAGCTGGACGCTCAGCGGCTCGCTCGACCCCAACGCCACCACCACGCCGACGAACACGGTGACGGTGACGGGCGGGCCCGACCCGTCGGCCTCGACCCGCACCGCCGTGGCCTCGCCGACCGCCGCGCCCACGCCGCAGGCGGGCCTCAAGGTCTCCAAGTCGCTGGTGACCAGCCCGGTGGTGCCCGGCCAGCAGATCCAGTGGCAGATCAACGTCTTCAACTCCGGTCCGTCGCGGGCCCGGAACGTGGTGGTCGCCGACCAGATCCCGGCCGGGGTCAACAACGCCACCATGACCGGGCCGAACGGCACCACCTGCCCGATCGCCAACGGCGTCGCCACCTGCCCGGCGGTCGAGATCCCGGCCGGCCAGGCGCTGAACTGGACGCTCACCGGGACGCTGGACCCGAACGCCACGGCGACGCCGACGAACACGGTGACGGTGACGGGCGGTCCCGATCCGACGGCTGCCACGCACACGGCGGTGGCGTCCCCGTCCAACTCGCCGGTGCCGCAGGCGAACCTGGCCGTCTCGAAGGTGCTGCTGACGAGCCCAGTGGTGCCGGGGCAGCAGGTGCAGTGGCAGGTGTCGGTGACCAACAACGGGCCTTCGCGGGCGCGCAATGTGGTCGTGACGGATCAGGTGCCGGCTGGGGTGGGCGGTGCGTCGATGGCGGGTTCGGACGGTTCCACCTGTCCGATCAGTGGTGGTGTGGCGACGTGTCCTGCGGTGGAGATCCCGGCGGGGCAGACGATGACGTGGACGCTCTCCGGGACGCTGGACCCGAACGCCACGGCGACGCCTTCGAACACGGTGACGGTGACGGGTGGTCCGGATCCGACGGCTGCCACGCACACGGCGGTGGCGTCTCCGTCCAACTCGCCTTCGCCGCAGGCCAATCTGACTGTGTCGAAGGTGCTGCTCACCAATCCGGTGGTGCCCGGTCAGCAGGTGCAGTGGCGGGTGTCCGTCACGAACAACGGTCCGTCGAGGGCCCGGAACGTGGTGGTGACGGACCAGGTGCCGTCCGATGTCGCCGATGCCTCGATGCGGGCCGATGCGAGTGGGGCTGCCTGCCCGATCAGTGGTGGTGTGGCGACGTGTCCGGCGGTGGAGATTCCGGCCGGTCAGACGGTGACCTGGACGTTGACGGGAACGCTCGCCTCCGATGCGACGGCGACGCCTTCGAACACGGTGACGGTGACGGGTGGTCCGGATCCGATGGCGTCCACGCACACGGCGGTAGCGTCTCCGTCGAACTCGCCTTCGCTGCAGGCGAATCTGTCGGTGTCGAAGGTGCTGCTCACGAATCCGGTGGTGCCGGGTCAGCAGATTCAGTGGCAGGTGTCGGTCACGAACAGCGGGCCGTCGCGGGCGCGGAACGTGGTGGTGACGGATCAGGTGCCGTCGGGGGTGAGCGGTGCGTCGATGGCGGGTTCGGACGGTTCCACCTGTGCGATCAGTGGTGGTGTGGCGACGTGTCCGGCGGTGGAGATCCCGGCCGGGCAGACGATGACCTGGACGCTCTCCGGGACGCTGGACCCGAACGCGACCACCACGCCGACCAACTCCGTGACAGTGACCGGCGGTCCTGACCCGACGGCGTCCAGCCACACGGCGGTGGCCTCGCCGACCTCGTCGCCCACGCCGCAGGCCGGGCTGAGTATCGGCAAGGTGCTGCTGACGAACCCGGTCGTGCCGGGCCAGCAGATCCAGTGGCAGGTGACGGTCACCAACAACGGGCCCTCGCGCGCCCGGAACGTCGTCGTCACCGACCAGGTACCGGCGAGCGTCAACGGCGCGTCGATGACGGCAGACGCCGACGGCGCCAACTGCCCCGTCAGCAGCGGGGTTGCGACCTGCCCCGCTGTGGAGATCCCGGCCGGGCAGGCCCTCACCTGGACGCTCACCGGCACGCTCTCGCCCGACGCGACGACCACCCCGACGAACACGGCGGTCGTCACCGGCGGCCCCGACCCGGCGGCCACGGCCCGTACGGCGGTCGCCTCGCCAAGCTCCTCGCCGACGCCGCAGGCCAAGCTCGTCGTCTCGAAGGCGTTGCTCACCGATCCGGTGGTCCCCGGCCAGCAGGTGCAGTGGCGGGTGACGGTCACCAACAACGGGCCCTCGCGGGCGCGGAACGTCGTGGTCACGGATACGGTGCCGGCGGGCGTGAACGACCCGAGCATGGTGGCCTCCGACGGGACCGCCTGCCCGATCGCGAACGGGACGGCGACGTGTCCGGCGGTGGAGATCCCTGCGGGCTCGTCCGCGACCTGGACGTTGACCGGGACGCTGGCGCCGGATGCGACCGTGACGCCGACGAACACGGTGACGGTCACGGGTGGTCCCGACCCGTCGGCGTCCACGCACACCGCTGTCGCTTCGCCGACCTCGACGCCTTCGCCTCAAGCGAAGCTCGTCGTCTCGAAGGTGCTGCTCACGGATCCTGTGGTCCCGGGTCAGCAGGTGCAGTGGCGGGTGTCGGTCACGAACAACGGTCCGTCGCGGGCGCGGAATGTGGTGGTGACGGATCAGGTGCCGTCGGGGGTGAGCGGTGCTTCGATGACGGGTTCGGACGGTTCCACCTGCCCGATCGCCAGCGGTGTCGCGACGTGTCCCGCGGTGGAGATCCCGGCCGGGCAGATGATGACGTGGACGCTCTCCGGCACGCTGGATGCGAACGCGACGACCACGCCGACCAACACGGCGGTCGTCACGGGCGGTCCTGACCCGACGGCGACCGCGCACACCGCCGTCGCCTCGCCGAGCACGTCGCCCTCGCCTCGTGCGAACCTCACCGTCTCGAAGTCGCTGCTGACGAACCCGGTGGTGCCGGGTCAGCAGGTGCAGTGGCAGGTGAGCGTCACGAACAACGGTCCTTCGCGGGCGCGGAACGTGGTGGTGACCGATCAGGTGCCGTCCGGGGTGAACGGTGCCTCGATGAAGGCGGATGCTGACGGCTCCACCTGCCCGATCGCCAGCGGTGTCGCGACGTGTCCCGCAGTGGAGATCCCGGCCGGCCAGACGATGACCTGGACACTCTCCGGCACGCTGGACCCGAACGCGACTGCGACCCCCGGCAATACGGTGACGGTGACGGGTGGCCCGGACCCGACGGCGTCCACGCACACAGCGGTGGCGTCTCCGTCCAACTCGCCTTCCCCGCAGGCGAATCTGACCGTGTCGAAGTCGCTGCTGACGAACCCGGTGGTGCCCGGTCAGCAGATCCAGTGGCAGGTGTCGGTGACCAACAACGGGCCGTCGCGGGCTCGGAACGTCGTGGTCACGGATACGGTGCCGTCCGGGGTGAACGACGCCTCGATGCGGGCCGACGCCGGTGGGGTCGCCTGCCCGATCAGTGGTGGTGTGGCGACGTGTCCGGCGGTGGAGATTCCGGCAGGGCAGACGATGACCTGGACGTTGACGGGAACGCTCGCCTCCGATGCGACGGCGACGCCGTCGAACACCGTGACGGTCACGGGTGGTCCGGACCCGACTGCCGCCACGCACACGGCGGTGGCTTCGCCGTCGAACTCGCCGTTGCCGCAAGCGAATCTGTCGGTGTCGAAGGTGCTGCTGACGAACCCGGTGGTGCCGGGTCAGCAGATCCAGTGGCAGGTGAGCGTCACCAACAACGGGCCTTCGCGGGCGCGCAATGTGGTGGTGACCGATCGGGTGCCGGTTGGGGTGAGCGGTGCCTCGATGACGGGTTCGGACGGTTCCACCTGCCCGGTCGCCAGCGGTGTCGCGACGTGTCCGGCGGTGGAGATCCCGGCCGGCCAGACGATGACCTGGACACTCTCCGGGACGCTGGACCCGAACGCGACCACCACGCCGACCAACTCCGTGACGGTGACCGGCGGTCCCGACCCGACGGCGACCAGCCACACGGCGGTCGCCTCGCCGACTTCGTCGCCGACCCCGCAGGCCGGGCTGAGTATCGGCAAGGTGCTGCTGACGAACCCGGTCGTGCCGGGCCAGCAGATCCAGTGGCGGGTGAGCGTGACCAACAGCGGTCCCTCGCGGGCCCGGAACGTCGTGGTGACGGACCAGGTGCCGACCAGTGTCAACGGCGCGTCGATGACGGCGGACGCTGACGGTTCCACCTGCCCCATCGCCAATGGTGTGGCGACGTGTCCGGCGGTGGAGATTCCGGCGGGGCAGACGGCGACCTGGACCCTCAGCGGCACCCTCGACCCCAACGCGACGTCGACGCCGGGCAATACGGCAGTGGTGACGGGCGGCCCCGACCCGAGCGCGACGGCGCACACGGCTGTGGCCTCGCCTTCGAACTCGCCGTCGCTGCAGGCGAATCTGTCGGTCTCGAAGGTGCTGCTCACCGATCCGGTGGTCCCGGGCCAGCAGATCCAGTGGCGGGTGACGGTCACGAACAACGGGCCGTCGCGGGCGCGGAACGTCGTGGTCACGGATGCGGTGCCGGCGGGTGTGAACGACCCGAGCATGGCGGCCTCCGACGGGACCACCTGCCCGATCGCGAACGGGACGGCGACCTGTCCTGCGGTGGAGATCCCCGCGGGCTCGTCCGCGACCTGGACCCTGACCGGGACGCTGGCGCCGGACGCGACCGTGACGCCGACGAACACGGCGGTGGTGACGGGTGGTCCGGATCCGACGGCGACCGCGCACACGGCGGTGGCGTCTCCCTCGAACTCGCCCGCGCAGCAGGCGAGGCTGACGGTGTCGAAGGTGTTGCTCACCGACCCGGTGGTGCCGGGCCAGCAGGTGCAGTGGCGGGTGAGCGTGACCAACAACGGGCCTTCGCGGGCGCGGAACGTGGTGGTGACGGATCAGGTCCCGTCCGGGGTGAACAGTGCGTCGATGAAGGCGGATGCCGACGGTTCCATCTGCCAGATTGCCAATGGTGTGGCTACGTGTCCGGCGGTGGAGATCCCGGTCGGGCAGACGGCGACCTGGACGCTGTCCGGCACGCTCGATGCGAATGCGACCAGCACGCCGACGAACACGGCCGTGGTCACCGGCGGTCCCGACCCCTCGGCCACGGCGCACACGGTGGTGGCTTCGCCGTCGAACTCGCCTTCGCCGCAGGCGAAGCTGACCGTGTCGAAGGTGCTGCTGACGAACCCGGTGGTGCCGGGTCAGCAGATCCAGTGGCGGGTGTCGGTCACGAACAACGGGCCTTCGCGGGCGCGGAACGTGGTGGTGACGGATCAGGTCCCGTCCGGGGTGAACAGTGCCTCGATGGCGGCGGATGCTGACGGTTCCACCTGCCCGATCGCCAATGGTGTGGCCACGTGCTCGGCGGTGGAGATCCCGGTCGGGCAGACGGCGACCTGGACGCTGACGGGAACGCTGGCGCAGGACGCCACGCTGACGCCGGGCAACACGGTGACCGTGACGGGTGGTCCGGACCCGAGTACGCCGACCCACACGGCGGTGGCGACTTCCTCGAACTCGCCCTCGCCGCAGGCGAATCTGGTGGTCTCCAAGGTGCTGGTCACTGACCCGGTGGTGCCGGGCCAGCAGATCCAGTGGCGGGTGAGCGTGACGAACAACGGCCCTTCGCGGGCTCGGAACGTGGTCGTCACCGACCGGATCCCCGACGGGGTGCTGAACGGGTCGATGAGTGCGCAGGACGGTACGGCGTGCCCGATCGCGAGCGGGACGGCGGCCTGTCCGGCGGTGGAGATCCCGGCCGGGCAGACGCTGACCTGGACGCTCACCGGGACCCTCAGCCCGGACGCGACGATGACGCCGTCCAACACGGCGACCGTGACGGGTGGTCCGGACCCGAGTACGCCGACCCACACGGCGGTGGCGACTTCCTCGAACTCTCCCTCGCCGCAGGCGAATCTGGTGGTCTCGAAGGTGCTGGTCACTGACCCGGTGGTCCCGGGCCAGCAGATCCAGTGGCGGGTGACGGTCACGAACAACGGTCCTTCGCGGGCCCGGGACGTGGTGGTGAGCGACCGGGTGCCGGCTGGGGTGTCGAACGCGTCCATGGCGGCGCAGGACGGTACCGCGTGCCCGATCACGAGCGGGACGGCGGCCTGTCCGGCGGTGGAGATCCCGGCCGGGCAGACGCTGACCTGGACGCTCACCGGGACCCTCAGCCCGGACGCGACGGTGACCCCGTCCAACACGGTGACCGTGACCGGTGGTCCGGACCCGACGGCTGCCACCCAAACGGCGGTGGCGTCTCCTTCCAACTCGCCTGTGCCGCAGGCGAATCTTGCGGTGTCGAAGGTGCTGCTGACCAACCCGGTGGTGCCCGGGCAGCAGATCCAGTGGCGGGTGACGGTGACCAACAACGGTCCCTCGCGGGCCCGGAACGTCGTGGTCACGGACCGGGTGCCGGACGGTGTCAGCGGTGCGGGCATGACCGCCGCCGACGGGACCGTCTGCCCGATCACGAACGGGACGGCCGCCTGCCCGGCGATCGAGCTGGAGGTCGGCCAGTCGCAGACGTACACGCTGAGCGGCACGCTCATGCAGGACGCGACCGTGACGCCGACGAACACGGCGGTGGTGACGGGTGGTCCCGACCCCTCGGCCACGGCGCACACGGCGGTGGCTTCGCCTTCGGCCTCGCCCTCGCCGCAGGCGAAGCTGACCGTGTCGAAGGTGCTGCTGACGAACCCGGTCGTGCCGGGGGAGCAGATCCAGTGGCGCGTTTCGGTGACCAACAACGGTCCTTCGCGGGCCCGGAACGTGGTCGTCAGTGACCGGATTCCGGACGGGGTCTCCGATGCCGTGCTCCAGTCGGACGCCGACGCGAGCCGGTGCCCGATCATCGGCGGGACGGCGGTGTGCCCGGCGATCGAGCTGGAGGTCGGGCAGACCGCCTCGTACACGCTGACCGGGAGGCTGGCGCCGGACGCGACGGTGACGCCGACGAACACGGCGGTGGTGACGGGTGGTCCCGACCCCTCGGCCACGGCGCACACGGCGGTGGCCTCGCCGTCGAACTCGCCCTCGCCGCAGGCGAACCTGAGCATCGCCAAGGTGCTGGTGACCAACCCGGTCGTCCCCGGGCAGCAGATCCAGTGGCGGGTTTCGGTGACCAACAACGGTCCCTCGCGGGCCCGGAACGTGGTCGTGACCGACACGATCCCGGCCATGGTCAACGCCCCCGGGATGACCTCGGACACGGACGGTTCGACCTGTCCGATCAACAACGGCGTGGCGACCTGCCCCGCCGTCGAGATTCCGGCCGGCTCCACCGTGTCCTACACCGTCACCGGGACGCTCGACCCGGCGGCGACCAGCACCCCGGCGAACGTCGCCGTCGTCACCGGCGGGCCCGATCCGACGGCGACGGCCCACACGGCGACCGCGGAGGCCAGTGAGACGGTCGTGCCGCAGGCCCGCCTGACGGTGTCGAAGGTGCTGCTGACCGACCCGGTGGTGCCCGGACAGCGGATCGAGTGGCGGATCAGCGTGACCAACAACGGGCCGTCCCGGGCCCGGAACGTGGTGGTCAGCGACCGGCTGCCGGACGGCGTCGTCGGCGCCGAGCTGACGCCGGACGCGACGCACGCGGCCTGCCCGGTCTCGGGCGGCGTGGCGACCTGTCCGGCGGTGGAGATCCCGGTCGGCGGGACGGCGACGTACACGGTCGCCGGCACCCTCGCCCAGGACGCGACGACGGTGCCCGGCAACACCGCCGTGGTGACCGGCGGACCGGACCCGAGCGCGACGGCCCACACGGCGGTCGCCTCGCCCACCGGCTCGCCCTCGCCGCAGGCGCGGCTGAGCCTGGCCAAGGTGCTGGTCACCGACCCGGTGGTGCCGGGTGGGACGATCCAGTGGCGGGTGACCGTCACCAACCAGGGGCCGTCCCGGGCCCGGAACGTCGTGGTCACCGACCGGGTCCCGGACGGCGTGACCGGCGCCATGATGGTCTCGGACGAGGACGGCACCCGGTGCGCGATCACCAACGGCGTCGCCGGCTGCCCGGCGATCGAGCTGGAGGTCGGGCAGATGGCCTCGTACACGCTGAGCGGGACGCTCGCTGCCGATGCCGTCGTCACCCCGACGAACACGGCGACGGCCACGGGTGGTCCGGACCCGAGCACGCCGACTCACACGGCGGTCGCCTCGCCCACCAACTCGCCGTCACCGCAGGCGAATCTGTCGGTGTCGAAGGTGCTGGTCACCGACCCGGTGGTGCCGGGTCAGCAGATCCAGTGGCGAGTGACGGTGACCAACCACGGGCCTTCGCGGGCGCGCAATGTGGTGGTGACGGATCGGGTGCCGGCCGGGGTGTCGAATGCGTCGATGGTGGCGCAGGACGGTACGGCGTGCCCGATGGCGAGCGGGACGGCGACGTGTCCGGCGGTGGAGATCCCGGCGGGGCAGACGCTGACCTGGACGCTGTCCGGGACGCTGGATGCCAATGCGACGGTGACGCCGACCAACTCGGTCACCGTGACGGGTGGTCCGGATCCGACGGCGTCCTCGCACACGGCGGTGGCTTCGCCTTCGAACTCGCCGTCGCCGCAGGCGAATCTGTCGGTGTCGAAGGTGTTGCTGACGAACCCGGTGGTGCCTGGTCAGCAGGTGCAGTGGCGCGTGAGCGTGACGAACAATGGTCCTTCGCGGGCGCGGAACGTGGTCGTGACCGATCAGGTGCCGTCCGGGGTGACTGGTGCCTCGATGGTGGCGGATGCTGACGGGGCCAATTGCCCGATCAGCGGCGGGGTAGCGATGTGTCCGGCGGTGGAGATCCCGGCGGGGCAGACGGTGACCTGGACGCTCACCGGGACTCTCAGCGCGGATGCGACGGTGACGCCGTCCAACACGGTGACCGTGACCGGTGGTCCGGACCCGAGTACGCCGACCCACACGGCGGTGGCTTCACCGTCGAACTCGCCG
>NZ_JBHYGR010000053.1:32486-38900 GCF_042738155.1 Kitasatospora sp. NPDC059088
TCGCCGCAGGCGAATCTGTCGGTGTCGAAGGTTCTGTTGACGAATCCGGTGGTTCCGGGGCAGCAGATCCAGTGGCGGGTGAGCGTGACGAACAATGGTCCTTCGCGGGCGCGGAACGTGGTCGTGACCGACCGGATTCCCGACGGGGTGCTGAACGCGTCGATGAGTGCGCAGGACGGTACGGCGTGCTCGATCGCGAACGGTACGGCGACCTGTCCGGCGGTGGAGATTGCGGCCGGTGGCACAGTGACCTGGACGCTCACCGGGACGCTGGCGCCGGACGCGACGGTGACGCCGACGAACACGGCGGTGGTGACGGGCGGTCCGGATCCGACGGCGACCGCGCACACGGCGGTGGCGTCTCCCACCAACTCGCCGTCGCCGCAGGCGAATCTGTCGGTGTCGAAGGTTCTGTTGACGAATCCGGTGGTTCCGGGGCAGCAGATCCAGTGGCGGGTGAGCGTGACGAACAACGGGCCGTCGCGAGCGCGCAACGTCGTCGTGACCGACCAGGTGCCGGCCGGGGTGTCGAACGCGTCCATGGCGGCGCAGGACGGTACTGCCTGCCCGGTCTCGGGTGGTGTGGCGACGTGTCCGGCGGTGGAGATCCCGGCCGGTGGCACGGTGACCTGGACGCTTACCGGGACGCTGGATGCCAATGCCACGGTGACGCCGATCAACTCGGTCACCGTGACGGGTGGTCCGGACCCGAGTACGCCGACCCACACGGCGGTGGCTTCGCCGTCGAACTCGCCGTCGCCGCAGGCGAATCTGTCGGTGTCGAAGGTGTTGCTGACGAACCCGGTGGTGCCGGGTCAGCAGATCCAGTGGCGGGTGAGCGTGACGAACAATGGTCCTTCGCGAGCCCGGAACGTCGTCGTCACCGATCAGGTGCCGGCCGGGGTGTCGAATGCGTCGATGGCGGCGCAGGACGGTACCGCCTGCCCGATCGCGAACGGGACGGCGACCTGCCCGGCCGTCGAGATCCCGGCCGGTGGCACGGTGACCTGGACGCTCACCGGGACACTGGACGCCGACGCCACCGTCACACCGACCAACTCGGTCACCGTCACGGGCGGGCCCGACCCGAGCACGCCCGTGCACACCGCCACCGCCTCGCCCAGCGGCACTCCCGAGCCGCAGGCCCGGTTGTCGGTGTCGAAGGTGCTGCTGACCGACCCGGCGGTTCCGGGCCGGCAGATCCAGTGGCAGGTCAGTGTGACGAACGACGGTCCTTCGCGGGCGCGGAACGTGGTCGTGACCGATCAGGTGCCGGCCGGGGTGCTGAACGCCTCGATGGCGGCGCAGGACGGTACGGCGTGCCCGATCGCGAACGGGACGGCGACCTGCCCGGCCGTCGAGATCCCGGTCGGCGGGCTGCTGACCTGGACCCTGACCGGCACGCTCGACCCCGCCGCCACGGTGACGCCGACCAACACGGCCCTCGTCACCGGAGGCCCGGACCCGAGCACCGTCACCCACACCGCGGTGGCCAGTCCCTCGACCGGGCCGGTGGCCGAGGCACGCCTGTCGGTCGCCAAGGTGCTGGTCACCGACCCGGTGGTGCCCGGACAGCGGATCGAGTGGCAGGTGACCGTCACCAACCTGGGGCCGTCCGTCGCTCGTGACGTGGTGGTCACCGACCGGGTGCCGGACGGGGTGTTGAACGCGTCGATGACGGCGGACGACGGTACCGCCTGCCCGATCGCGAACGGGACGGTGACCTGTCCGGCCGTCGGGATCGCCGTCGGCGCCACCCGGACCTGGACCCTGACCGGCACGCTGGACGCCGGTGCCACCGTCACGCCGGTCAACACGGCGACCGTGACCGGCGGGCCCGACCCGGGGACGCCGACCCACACGGCGGTCGCCTCGCCGAGCTCCTCGCCGTCGGCGCAGGCCCGGCTGACCGTCGCCAAGGTCCTCGTCACCAACCCGGTGGTGCCCGGGGCGCCGATCGAGTGGCAGGTGACCGTGACCAACGACGGCCCCTCCACGGCGCGCGGTGTCGGGGTGACGGACCGGGTGCCCGCCGGGGTGAGCGGCGCCTCGATGACCGGGCCCGGCGGTGCGAGCTGCACCGTCGCGGACGGGACGGCGACCTGCCCGGCGGTGGAGATCCCGGTCGGGCGGACGCTGACCTGGACCCTGCGCGGCACGCTCGACCCGGCCGCGACCGTCACGCCCACCAACACGGTCACCGTGACCGGTGGGCCCGACCCGGGTACGCCGACCCACACGGCGGTCGCCTCGCCGAGCTCTTCGCCCTCGGGGCAGGCCCGGCTGACCGTCGCCAAGGTGCTGCTGACCTCCCCGGTCGTCGCCGGGCAGCAGATCCGGTGGCGGGTCACCGTGACCAACGACGGGCCCTCGGTGGCCCGCAACGTGGTCGTCACGGACGAGGTGCCCGCCGGCGTGAACGACGCGTCGATGACGGCCGACGCCGACGGGACGCCGTGCCCCGTCGCGAACGGGACGGCGACCTGTCCGGCGGTGGAGATCCCGGTCGGTGCGACGCTGTCCTGGACGCTGACCGGCACGCTGGACCCGAACGCCACGGCCGTTCCGGTCAACACGGTGGTGGTGACGGGCGGCCCGGATCCGAGCGCGACCGCGCACACGGCGGTGGCGACGCCGACCGAGCCGATCACGGTCCAGCACGACCTGCTGCTCAGCAAGCAGGCGAGCCCGGCGAACCCGAAGGCCGGTGACACCGTGACGTACACGGTCACCGCGACCAACCGGGCCAGCGGCACGTACCTCGGGGCCGTCGTCACCGACGACCTCTCCGGGGTGCTGGACGGCGCGGTGTACGACGCCGACGCCCGTGCCAGCAGCGGACGGACGGCCTACGCGGCGCCGCGGCTGACCTGGACGCTGGACCTCCTGCCGGGGGCGACGGAGACGCTCAGCTACACCGTCACCGTGAAGCCGGACGCGGGCGGCAGGGCGCTGGTCAACCGGCTGACCGCCGACGGGTCCAACTGCTCGGGCGGCAACGGGGCCCGCCGGGCGGTGGCGGGCAACTGCTCGACCACCACCACCGTCCGGAACACGCCCAGCCCGAGCCCGACCAGCAAGCCGCCGCTGCCGCCCACCGGGAGCGGGAACCCGTTCGCGGCGCTGCTGGCGACGGTGGTGTTCCTGGTGGTCGGTGGCAGCCTGATCGCGGCCCGCCGCGACCGCCGCTCCCGCCGCTGACCCGCGGTGACCGTGGGGGGGGGGGGGGTGGGGGAGGCCCCCCACCCCCCGCGAGAGCCAGCGAGGGGGAGAGGGTCAGAAGGAGTGTAACACGACACGGCGCCGGCGGGGGGCGGGGGCGCCGGCCCCCGCCCCCCCCCCCCCGCCGGCCCGGGTTCACTCCTCGGTGGCCCGGCAGTCGAAGCTGAGGAACACCGGCGCGGCGTGATCGCGCAGGGCCGGGAGCAGGGCGGCCAGGTAGTCCGGCACGAGCCTCACCGAGCCGAGGTCGTGCAGATCGATCCAGCGGAACTGCAACTGGGCCTCCCTGCTGCTGATCCCGGGCCGGCCGGCGGTGCCGGGGAGCCTGGGTTCGACGAGGAAGTAGAAGCAGACGTCGTGGTGGAGTTCGCCCCGGTCGTCCCGGAAGAAGCTGTCCGCCACGACGGCGAGCCTGCCGCACCGCACGGCGACGCCGGTCTCCTCCAGGAACTCCCGTTCGCAGGCGGTGGTGAGGGACTCGCCGGGCTCCAGGCCGCCGCCGGGCACGCCCCAGAGCTCGATGTCGGCGAGGCTTTCCATGAGCACGGCGTGGTCGCGGAACCAGAGGCCGGCCGAGCGGATCCGGGCGGGGGTGGTCTCGGCGGCGGTCTCGGGCACGGTGCGGTTCCTGGGGGTGGCGGATGGGGTGGGGCCGTCAGCGTAACCCGGCCCGCGGGGGTGGGTTCCCGCGGGCCGGGTGGGGCGGGCCGGAGTCGGTCGGGGCCGGTCGGTGACGGTTTCGGCGGTCAGGGTTGGAGGGTCAGGGCTGGACGGTCAGGGCGAAGACGTGGAGCGCGGGGGCGTCGGGGAGGGTGATGGAGCGGATCGTCCGGCCGGGTGTCAGGGGGACGGTGTTGGTGAAGACGCCGTAGGTGGTGCCGTAGTTGGCCGGGCCGGTGGGGGTGTTGCGGTGGTCGGTGGTGAAGGCGGTCTTCGCGCCGTAGGCGTCGGTGGGGGAGCAGCACCAGTTGGGGAAGCCGAGTTGGCCGGTGCTGGTGGTGCCGTCGGTGTAGGTGACGGTGACCGTGCCGGCGGTGAAGCCGGCTTCGGCGCCGAGGAAGCCCAGCGCGGTGCCCTGGCCGGTGAGGGTGATCTGCTGGCCGGCGGCGGACACGTTGTCGGCGGTGCCCGGGGCCGAGGACGGCCAGGTGAAGTCGAGGCCGTTGGCGCTGATGGTGGCGCCCGGGGTGGCGCCGGCGGCGGCCAGGGCCTGGGTCGAGTAACTGTCCCCGTTGCCGTCGAAGTTGCCGGGGGCGGGGGCGCTCTCGGAGGTGGTGCCGACGTTGTCGAACGCGGCCGCCAGCGAGGGGTAGGGCACGGTCTGCACGATCGTCCGGTCGCCGCTGACCGTGTCGACGGCCGTCGGCCGGGCCCGGTAGCTCGCGGTGGCGGTGATGGCCGTGACCGTCGTCCCGGGGGTGCCCTGCGGGCCGTGCACCGTCACGGTGGCCGAGGCCGTTCCGCCCGGTTCGACGCGGGGCAGGGCGGTGGTCGCGGGGGTGACGGTCCAGCCGGCGGGGGCGGTGACCCGCAGCCGGGTGTCGTTCAGCGGGACGGCGCCGTGGTCGGCCAGGGTGATCCGGTACGTCCCGGGGGCCTCCGCCGTGCTGATGTCCTGCCAGGTGAGGGCGGTCGCGGGGGCCGCGCCGCGGGTGGCGCCGGGGTGGACGCGGTAGAGCACGGTGGCGTGCGGCGGCACGTCCGCTGAGATCACGCCGGTCGTCCCGGTGACCTGCTTGGTCACCAGGTCGTGGAGGGCGTAGCCGGTGGCGGAGGGCAGGCCGGCCCGGGCGGCGGTGGTGGTGATGGTCTGCGCGGTGTCGGAGGAGTTGAACAGGGCGACCGCACGGTCCCCGCCGGCCAGCGGCTTGCTGAGCACGTCGTAGCCGGTGTCGTGCTGGACGACCTTGCCCTGGACGCCGAGCCGGTCCTGGTCGACGGCGATGACGTCCTCGTTGCCGAGCACGGCCAGCGCGGCGGGGGAGAGGTGGGTGAGGTCGGTGCTGGAGATCAGCGGCGCGGCCATCATCGCCCACAGCGAGGTCTGGCTCTGGATCTCGTCCTGGCTGAGGCCGGAGTCGCCGGCGAGCAGGAAGTCGGGGTCGTTCCAGCGCCCCGGTCGTTGCAGCGCGGGCAGGCCGACGTTGTAGCCGTAGTTGTCCTTGATCGAGGCCCACTTCTCGCGGCCGGGGGCCTGGCCGAGGGCGATGTCGGCGCCCTCCCGCCACAGGTTGCCGAGTTGGGCGGACCAGCGGATCACCGACTCCCAGTTCGCCGCGCCCTGGAAGTAGGCGGGGGCGGAGATCGAGAAGACGATCGGGCGGTGGGTGTTGAGCAGGGCCGTGCTCATCGCGGTGTAGGTGTCGCGGTAGCTCTGTTCCTCGGTCTCGCCGGGCTTGGTGGGGACGTTGCAGCCGTCGAGCTTGACGTAGTCGACCTCCCAGGACGCGAACAGGTCGGCGTCCTGCTGCCAGTGGTCGAGCGAGCCGGGGTAGCCGCCGCAGGTGCTGGTCCCGGCGTCCTCGTAGATGCCGAACTTGAGCCCGAGCTGGTGGAGTTGGCGCCCGACGTAGGCCATGCCGTCCGGGAAGAGGGCAGGGTCGGCGACCAGGGCGCCCTTGGCGTCGCGCTGTCGGGACATCCAGCAGTCGTCGATGGTGACGGTGTCGTAGCCCTTCTTCGCCAGCCCGGTGGTGACCAGGGCGTGGGCGTTGTCGAGGATCGTCTTCTCGTCGATCCCGCACTGATAGTAGGACCAGTCGTTCCAGCCCATCGGCGGGGTGGGGGCGTAGTCGGGGTACTGGGCGGCGGCGCCCGGCGGGGCGGGTGCGGCGGCGGCCGCGGGGAGGGCCAGCAGCGTTCCGGTGGACGCTGCGGCGAGCGTCGTGCAGCAGGCGACGGCGGCACGGAGCCACCGGGGGAGGGGAGTTGACACGCTTCGACCTCACGGGATCTTCGGGGTCAGGGCATGGTGAACGGCGTTGCCTCGGCGGGATCAGTTGTACGGGGCTCTGCTCAGTTCTGACAAGAGCACGGCAGGAACAATCAGGATCGAGCAGATCTGAGGGGGTTCGGAGCAGGGGCGTGCAGAGCGGCGGGTGGACGGACGGCGAAGTGGGCGGGGGGCCCGCCCGCGTAGATAAAGAATCCGGCGCCGCCCAAACTCGCGGGGGGGGGGGTCGAGGTCCGCGC
>NZ_JBHYGR010000053.1:38910-58383 GCF_042738155.1 Kitasatospora sp. NPDC059088
TTTTTTTTAATGATACGGCGACAACCGAGATATACACTTGCATTGTCGTCGGAAGCGTCAGATGTGTATCAGCGACAGGTGGGGGTTCGAGGCAAGCCGCTAGGGGAGGGTCCAGCGCTGGTTGGCGCCGGCGTTGCAGTCCCAGATCTCCAGGCGGGTGCCGTTGGTGGTGGCGAGGGCCGGGTCGTCGAGGCAGCGGCCGGACTGGGTGCTCCGCAGGGTGCCGTCCGGCTGGGGCGTCCACTGCTGGTTGGGGCCGGCGTTGCAGTCCCAGAGTTCGACCGGGGTGCCGTTGACGGTGGCGGCGCCCGTCACGTCGAGGCACTTGCCGTTGTGGGTGAGGCTGCCGTTGGACCAGGTCCACACCTGGGAGGGGCCGGCGTTGCAGTCCCAGAGCTGGACGGCGGTGCCGTTGGCGCCGGAGTCGCCGTCGGCGTCGACGCACTTGCCGGCCAGGGCGGAGGTGATCGGGCCGGTGTGGGTGGTCGGGGTGCCGGGGGTGAGGGCGAAGCGGTCGAACTGCTCGGTCCGGTAGTCGGTCACGCCCAGGCCGGCCTGTCCGTTGGTGAAGCTCGCGTCGGTCGCGCTGCCCACCGTGGTGCCGTCGATGCCGGCGGTGAGTGTGCTGCCCTCCATCGAGAGCGAGACGGTGTGCCAACTGCCGGTGCCCGGTGCGGTGGTGGTGCCGTGGGCGAGGGTGGTGAAGTTCCAGCTGGTGTCACTCTTGTCGATGGACCAGGCGCCGGTGTCGCTGAACCGCAGGTGGTAGGCGTTGAGGCCGTTGTTGTTGCGGCCCTGCTGGTTGACCCGGCCGAGGAGTTCGACGCTGCCCGACTGCTCGAACAGGGTGTCGGCGGTGACGGTGTAGTTGGACCAGCTGCCGTCGCCCATGATCGTGTACGGCGCGTTGTACGACTCGTCGGTCCAGCGGATCGGCGAGGTCGGGGCCATCTGGCGCAGGCAGGTCCCGGCGCGGCCGCCGCCGCAGGGGACGGTCTGGAAGGCGCCGTTCATGTCGGTGAAGTACTTCGGCGAGGTGGTGGTGGCCGCCTTCTCGAAGTCGTCCGCGTAGGGCAGGCCCAGCGGGGCGGCGGCCGGCGCGGCGGCGGTGCCCCGGCCCTGGCCGGTGGTGGTGGTCACGGTGTAGACGCGGCCGGGCTGGAGGGTGAGGGTGTAGGAGCCGCCCTGCGGGGTGACGTCCTGGGCGTGGACGAACCAGTCCGCGGGCTTGTCGGAGCCCAGGTCGGTGGACCAGACGTGGACGGTGCCGGTGGACAGGCCGCCGGCGACGGTGAAGCTCGCGGTCTGGGCCGCGGCGGCGTCCATGGTCTCGATGACGGTGCTGTAGTCGCGGTTGTTCGTGGACTTGAGCGTGACGTAGCTGCCGTTGGTGCGCGCGCCGCCGAGGTAGCCGCTGGCGGAGTCGATGTAGTGCCAGCCGGGGCGGGCGAACTGGGTGGTGTGCGCCGTCACCCAGGTGGTCCTGCCGATCGTGTAGTGGCCGGACCACGGCTGGTTCGCGATCGACATGCCGTCGCTGGAGAAGTACAGGTTGGGGTAGAGCGCGGCGATGACCGGCCAGTTGACGAAGGAGGTCATCCTGCCGTCGAGGTAGTCGCGGTTGATCCCGCGCGCGACCGCGGCGGCGCCGCCGTCGGCGTCCTCGGAGCCGTTCTCGCTGGCCCACAGCGGCTTGCCGAGCCCCTGTGCGGTGGGGGTGCTCGGGCAGCTGGTGAAGTCGCCCAGGTAGCCGCACGGGTAGTGCACGCCCACGACGTCGACGGCGTCGCGGAACGCCGGGTCGGTGGCCATGGCGTCCGCGACCGCCCAGGTGTCGTCGGCGGCGACCACCTTGGTCGAGCCGTAACCGTGGGAGACCAGGGCGGACTTGAGCTTCTCGTACCAGGCGGCGTCGAAGCTCCGCTCGTTCCAGCCGCCGAGGTAGGAGACGTTCAGGTGGTGCTGTGCGGCGCAGCCCATCCAGGACATCAGGTAGTCGACGGTGTCCTGGGACCAGAAGGTGCCGCCGCTGCCGGTGTTCCCGATCCAGCCGGGGGCGCCCCAGGACAGGCCGTAGAAGGTGATGTTCGGGTTGCGGGCCTTCGCCTGTTCGGCGAGCCACCACTCGTAGCCCTGGTGGCAGTCGACGGCGCCCTTGGTGTGTTCGATGCTGGGCTCGGCGCCGTCGGTGGAGTTGGTGTCGCCGCCGATCTCCAGTTTCAGCACCTGGAGCGAGGCGCCGTAGCCGGGCTTGAACAGGTAGTCCAGCAGTTGGCTGCGCTGTGGCTCCGGATAGTCCACCAGGAGGCGGGAGTTGCCGCCGCCGCCGGAGATCGCGCCGACCCCGTCGAAGGCGAGGCCGGGCTGGGTCCCGTCGACGGTGACGGCGGTGCGGACGGCGGTGCCGGGCGTGGCGGCGGCTGCGGCGGGTGCGGGTGCGGCCACGGGCGCTGCCTCGGCGGCGGGCGGTGTGGCGAGGCTGCCGAGGGAGGCCAGCAGCAGGGCTGCGGCGCCGAGGGCGGTGCGCAGTTTCGGGGGCAGGTGTCCACGGGCCATGGGCGTCTCCGGTGGCGGGAGGGTGCAGGGGAGCGCCGGCGTCGGCGGGAGCATGCAGGAACGCCGGGCAGGTGCGGAGCGTAGACCCGAGTTCCAACACTAATCAACAAGAAGGCCGCAGATTCAACGGCGTTGACCACCTGTCACGACAACGCCGCACACGATCGACCGCAGGTGCGGCGGCCCGGGGTGGGGCCGCACTGCCGGCGGGCGGCGAGGCCGCCCTCTTGACGTGAACCCGCCTTTGGCGGAAGCTGTTCCGAGCACCTACCTACCGGCTAGTAGGTGGTCTCGCACACCCATCCGAGCGCCTCTGACCAGTGTGATCAGCGGGCTTCGACCGAGCATGTGCACCTTCCCGCGCGGCCCCGGCCGCCGCGCGGGCACTTTCGCGCGCGCGGAACCGCCCGTCGGACCGGCCTGGTCGCGCCGGGTGGAGCGGGTGGCATAACGAGACGGTGTCGATCGTGCCCCGGAGGTAAACCCACGCTTGACTCCAGTGTGAACTGGGCGTTTCCTGTTGCCTCATCGCGTTTGATTGCGATGTTTTCTGATCGACTCTGTTGCTTATGGTCGATCGGTCCCACATCCTCAGGAGCCCTCACCATGCACCTCACCCTCCGTGGCCGCCTGGCCTCGCTCGCCGCGCTGAGCCTGGTCACCTCGTTCGGACTGACGGCCTGTTCCACCGGACAGACCTCGTCCTCCGGGGCCGACGCGCCGGTGGCCCCGGTGTCCGGCAAGGTCTCGATCACCTACCTGCAGAAGCAGGGTGACCAGCAGTACTTCGTGGACGAGGCGGCCGGGGCGAAGGCCAAGGCCGCCGAACTGGGTGCCGACCTGAAGGTGGTGAACCTCGGCAGCGACGCCAACAAGACGGTCGGCGAGGTGCAGGCCGCGATCGCCCAGAAGAGCAACGGCCTGATCATCGTGGTGCCGGACCCGGCGGTCGGCCCGCAGGTCGTCCAGACGGCCCGGGACGCCAAGGCCGCGCTGCTCACCTCCGACGACCAGGTCTGTGCGAGCGGCCCCTCCCCGGCCCAGTGCGCCGCCGGCGACCTGGTGCCCCGGATCGGCTTCTCCGGCCAGCAGATGGGTCAGCAGGTCGGCCAGCGCGCGGCCGAGGAGTTCAAGAAGGCCGGCTGGAACGCCGCCGACACCCGGATCATCTCCGCCTGGAAGCAGGACGTCACCGTCTGCGGCGACCGGGTCAAGGCCGCGAAGGACGCCTTCGACCAGGCCGTGCCGGGCGTGCAGGCCATCGACGTCGCCACCGACAACACCCCGACCGGCGCCCAGGACAAGGTGGCCGCCACCATCACCGCCAACCCGGGCGTCAAGCACTGGGTGACCTGGGGCTGCAACGACGAGAACGTCCAGGGTGCCGTCACCGCCCTGCAGAACGCCGGGATCAGCCCGGACGACATCGACGGCGTCGGCCTGGGCGCCTACCTGGCCTGCAAGGACTGGGCCGCCGGCAAGCCCTCCGGCATGAAGGCCGCCCTGTTCATCAACGGCAAGGACGTCGGTGCCCTGTCGGTGCAGACCATGTTCGACAAGCTCAAGAACGGCAAGGACTTCCCCAAGGAGGCCTTCGCCCCGACCAAGATGGTCGACGCCGCCACCTGGCAGTCCGCGGGCGTGTCCTGCAGCTGACGCCGCGCCCGGCGCCACCTCGGCCCGACGCCACCTCGGCCCGACGCCACCTCGGGCCGACGCCACCTCGGGCCGGCCGTGGGGGGGGGGCGCGCGGGGCCCCCCCCCCCCCCCCCCCGCCGCCGCACCGTCACTGCCGCAGCGTCGCCGCCGCTTCCGCGGCCCGTCCGCACCCCCGCCCGTACCGCACTGCCAACGAGGCCCCGATGACCCCACCCGAACCCTCGCCCCTCCCACCGCCGGACGGCTCCGCCGGCCTGAGCGCCGAAGGGGTGTCCAAGCGCTTCGGCGCCGTCCAGGCGCTGACGGACGTCACGCTCTCCTTCCCGCCCGGCCAGGTCACCGCGCTGATGGGCGAGAACGGTGCCGGAAAGTCCACCCTGCTGCGCATCCTCACCGGCGACCACCGCCCCACCGAGGGCCGCGTCCTGCTGGACGGCGAGCCCCTGGACCTGCACTCCCCGCAGGACGCCCGTCGGGCCGGGATCCGGATCATCCCGCAGGAACCCGAGATCATCCCGCACGTCCCGGTCGCCGAGAACGTCTACGCCGGCTCGCTGCCGCGCACCGCCCTGCGCCGGCTGGACCGCGCCGAGCTGCGCCGCCGGATCACCGCCGACCTGGCCCGCCTGGGCTTCGACAAGGTCCTCGACCCGGACCTGCTCGGCTCTGAACTCACCGCTGCACAGCGCCAGTTGGTCGAGATCATGCGGGCCCTGACCGGTGCGGTCGCACCGCGCGCGATCGCCTTCGACGAGCCCACCTCCTCGCTCTCCGAGCACGAGGTCGAGGCGCTGTTCGCGCTGATCGGACGGCTGCGCGACCAGGGCATCGCGGTCGTCTACGTCTCCCACCGGATGAAGGAGATCTTCCGGCTCGCCGACCGGATCGCCGTGCTGCGCGACGGCCGGGTCGCCGGGGTGGTCCAGGCCGCCGCCACCGACGAGGGCGAACTCGTCCGGCTGATGGTCGGCCGCGACCTGTCCTCGCTGTTCGTCCGCCAGCAGGTCGCCACCGAGCGCGTCGTGCTGGACGTCGACGGGGTCACCACCGACGACGTCCGCGACGTCAGCCTCCGCGTCCGGGCCGGCGAGGTGGTCGCCCTGGCCGGGCTGATCGGTGCCGGACGCTCCGAACTCGCCCTCGCGCTGGCCGGGGACGCCCCGATCCGCTCCGGCACGGTGACCCTCAACGGCGAGGTGCTGCGGCTGCGCAGCCCGCGCGACGCCATCGCCGCCGGGATCGGACTGGCGCCCGAGGAGCGCAAGGCCCAGGCCCTGTTCCTGCAGCGCACGATCCGCGACAACACCTCGCTGGTCAGCCTGCGCCGGCTCAGCCGGTGGCGGTTCGTCAAGCACCGCCAGGAGAAGGCCCTCGCCCAGGAGTACGCCGACCTGCTGCGGGTCCGCGCCCCCTCCGTCGAGGCGGAGGTGCGCACCCTGTCCGGCGGCAACCAGCAGAAGGTCGTGCTGGCCCGCTGGCTCGCCCGCCGGCCCGAGCTGCTGATCCTGGACGAGCCCACCCGCGGCGTCGACATCGGGGCCAAGGCGGAGATCTACCAGATCATCGCCGACCTGGCCCGCGAGGGCACCGCCGTGCTGGTCATCTCCTCCGAACTGCCCGAAGTGCTCGGCCTCGCCGACCGGATCGTGGTGATGCAGAACGGCCGCACCACCGGCGAGCTCAGCCGCGAGGAGGCGACCGAGGAGGCCGTCCTCGCCCTCGCCATGGCCGACGACCTCGGTGCCGATGACTTCGGTGCCGATGACTTCGGTGCCGCCGACGACCGTGCCGCCGCCGACCACCGTGCCGCGGCCGACGACCGCGCCGCCACCACCCCCGCCCAGACCGGAGAGACCCGATGACCACCGCCACGCCCCCGACCGCCCCGGTGCCGGACACCGGAGCCCTGCCCGTGCGGTCCGGCGGCCCGCGCGCCCTGCTCGCCGCGATCGGCGGGCAGAACCTCAGCCTGATCGGCGCCCTGGTCGCCGTCGTCGCCCTGTTCGGCGGGCTCAACCCCAACTTCGTCGGCTGGGACAACATCCAGGTCATCGCCGAGGCCGCCACCATCTCCGGACTGCTGGCCGTCGTCCAGACCGTCGTGATCATCTGCGGCGGCCTCGACATCTCGGTCGGCTCCCAGGCCGGTCTGGCCTCCGTCACCAGCGCCATGGTGTTCACCTCCACCGGCGCCAACCCCTTCCTCGGCATCAGCGCCTCGCTGGCCATCGGCGCGGGCATCGGCCTGTTCAACGGCGTCGTCATCGTCTACGGCCGGGTCAACCCGACGATCGCCACCCTCGCCGGGCTGGCCGCCTACAAGGGCGTCGCCCAGCTCGTCTCGGACGGCCGCGCCCAGGGCTACGTGCTCAACGACCCGGTCTTCGTCTTCCTCAGCCGGGGCCGGATCGCCGGACTGCCCACCATGGTCTGGCTGCTGATCCTCACCGCCGTCGCCGTGCACGCCCTGCTGACGTACACCGACATCGGCCGCAACATCTACGCGATCGGCGGCAACGACACCGCCGCCCGGCTGGCCGGCATCAACCTCAACAAGTACCTGATCGCCGCCTACGCCCTCTCCGGTACGGTCGCCGCCCTGGCCGGCGTGCTGCTCACCGCCCGCACCGGCAGCGGCCAGCCCGTCTCCGGCAGTGAGGGGCTGGAACTCCAGTCGATCACCGCGGCCGCGCTCGGCGGCTGCGCCCTCAAGGGCGGCAAGGGCAGCATCGGCGGCACCCTGCTGGCGGTGGCGCTGCTCGGCGCGCTGCAGAACGGGCTCACCGTCCAGGGCATCAACGCCTTCTGGCAGAACGTCGCCCAGGGGGCGCTGCTGGTGGCCGCGGTGGTGATCCAGCAGCGTCGCAACCGGGAGCGTGCGGTCGGGCTGCCGGCCTGACGTACGTCCCACGCCCCTCCCCCTCGTACTCCCGTGGGACGGACGGGACGGACCGGACGGATCGTCCCTCCGGTCCGTCCCACGGGACGGGGGCGGGAGCGCACCCGGCCCCCACCCGGGTGCGCTCCCGCGCCGCCGCCTCGCCGCCGCCCCCGCGCTGCCCGCTGCCGGGCCCGGGGGCCGTCGGGGCCGGGGATAATGGATCACGCAGGCTCCGGCCGCGTCGCCGGTCGCCGACGGGGACGCCCCGGCCGTACGCGCTCGTTCGATCGAAAGGTCCTCCGTGGCTGACCAGACGTTGCTCGCCGCCCAGCGCCAGGCCCTGATCCTGGAGGCGATCCGCCGGACCGGCGCGATCCGGGTCGCCGAGCTGGTCGAGCAGTTCGGCGTGTCCGACATGACCATCCGCCGGGACCTCGACGCGCTGGTGCGCCAGGGCACCGTGGAGAAGGTCCACGGCGGCGCGGTGGCGACCGGGACGGCCAGCGCCTTCGAGCCCGGCTTCGACGCCAAGTCCGGTCTGGAGGAGGGCACCAAGGCCGCGCTGGCGGACGCCGCGGTGCGGTTGGTGGAGCCGGGCAGCGTGGTGGCCCTGTCGGCCGGCACCACGACCTACGCGGTCGCCTCCCGGCTGCTGGACGTGCCGGACCTGACGGTGGTGACCAACTCGCTGCGGATCGCCGACCTGCTGTGGGCGGCGGGGAGCGAGGGCCGGGAGAACGTCCCGACCCTGCTGCTGACCGGCGGGTCGCCGACCCGGTCGGCCGCCCTGGTGGGGGCGCTGGCCGACCAGACCGTCCGGTCGCTGCACGTGGACCTGCTGATCCTGGGCGTGCACGGGGCGAGCGAGCAGGCCGGCCTCACCACGCCCAACCTGGCCGAGGCGCAGACCAACCGGGCCCTGATCGCCTCCGCCCGGCGCACCGTCGTGGTGGCCGACCACACCAAGTGGGGCGTCGTCGGTCTGAGCAGCTTCGCGACCCTGGCGGAGGTCGACTGCTTCATCACCGACGACGCCCTGCCCGCGGCGGCCCGCGGGGTGCTCGCCGAGGCGGTCGGCGAGCTCCTCGTCGTCCCGACCACGGGCTGAGCCCGGCTGATCCCGGGTCCTTCCGGCCCACCCGGGCCCTTCTGGCGGCCCCGGGTGGGCCGGGTGCTCAGCCCACCTTGCGGGCGCCCGCCGAGGGAACGGCGGTGAAGGCGACCGGGGCGGCGAAGCCCGCGGCGTGGAAGGCCGCCGTCACGGCGGTCGAGACCTCGGCCACCTGCTCGGCGCCGACCAGGGCGATGACGGACCCGCCGAAGCCGCCACCGGTCATCCGGGTGCCCAGCGCCCCGGCGGCGACGGCGGCCTCGACCGCGAGGTCCGTCTCGGCGCAGGAGACCCGGAAGTCGTCGCGCAGCGAGGCGTGCCCGGCCGTCAGGACCGGCCCGAGCGCCGCGAGGTCGCCGCGGACCAGGTGGTCGACGGCCTCCAGCACGCGCCCGTTCTCCGTCACCACGTGCCGTACCAGCGGCCGGAGTTCACCGGGCAGCCGGTCCAGGGCCGGGCCGAGGTCGGCGGCTTCGAGGTCGCGAAGCGCGGGCAAGCCGAGCAGCTCGGCGGCGCGCTCGCAGCCGGCCCGCAGGGCCGCGTAGGCGCCGTCGCCGAGGTCGTGCTTGACCCGGGTGTCGATCACCAGCAGCCGCAGGCCGGCCGCCGCGAGGTCGAACGGGACGTGCCGCTGCTCCAGCGTCCGGGCGTCCAGGAACAGCGCGGTGCCGTCCGTGCAGCAGGAGGAGGCCATCTGGTCCATCACACCGCAGGGCACGCCGACGAAGGCGTTCTCGGCCCGCTGGGCGAGGACCGCGAGCTCCGGGGCGCTCAGGCCGAGGCCGTACAGGTCGTTCAGGGCGGCGGCGGTCGCGCACTCCAGGGCGGCGGAGGAGGAGAGGCCGGCGCCGCTCGGCACGTCGCTGTCGACGTACAGGTCGGCCCCGCCGACGGCGTGCCCGGCCTCGGCGAGCGCCCAGAACACGCCGGCCGGGTAGCCGGCCCAGCTGGTGACCACGCCGGGTTCCAGACCGTCCAGGGCGAGTTCGGTGATCGTGCCGCCGCCCTGGGCGCTGAACAGCCGCAGCCGGCCGTCCTCGCGGCGGCGGGCGGTCACCCGGGTGGTGTGGGGGAGGGCGATGGGCAGGACGAAGCCGTGGTTGTAGTCGGTGTGCTCACCGATCAGGTTCACCCGGCCGGGTGCGGCCCAGACGCCGTCCGGGCGGACGCCGTGGACGGCCTCGAACTCGGTGGCCTCGTCGATCATCTGCAGCTCCATGCCTGGCGTGCGCGGTGGGCCCCGCGGTCGGTCTGCACCGGCATGCGGGAGTGAATTCCGACATAATCAAACATGACCGCCCCCACGGTCAATATCTGCGATGTCCGTGTTCATTCGGGTCGGGTCGGCGGCCGGAAGCTGCCGCCACCAGCACCGATGCTTGTTGACAAGCGATCGTCTCTGTTTGAATCTGTTGAAGCTCGAAAGTGCCGGGCCCGACGGCCCCACGCGTAAGGAGTACAGCGGTGCACAGAACCGCCACCAAGCTGGCCGACGGCCGCGAACTGGTCTACTTCGACCAGGGGCCGGGCGCGCTCCGCGAGGTCCCGGACGAGCGGCCGCTCGAACCGGCCGCGAGCCTGTCCGAGACCCGGCTCGACCCGGTGCTCGGCGAGTGGGTGACGGTGGCCGCGCACCGCCAGCAGCGCACCTACCTCCCGCCGGCCGGGGAGTGCCCGCTCTGCCCCTCGCGCGACGGACGGCTCAGCGAGATCCCGGCGCCGGACTACGAGGTCGCGGTGTTCGAGAACCGCTTCCCCTCGCTCGCCACCGGCTCCGCCGACCACGTCGCGGCCCGGGACGAACCCCTGCACACCCTCCGGCCGGGCGTCGGCCGCTGCGAGGTGGTCTGCTTCACCTCCGACCACGACGCCTCCTTCGCCGACCTCGACGAACCCCGGGCCCGCCTCGTCCTGGACGCCTGGACCGACCGGACGGCGGAGCTCTCCGCCCTGTCCGGCGTACGGCAGGTGTACTGCTTCGAGAACCGCGGCGAGGAGATCGGGGTCACCCTCGCCCACCCGCACGGGCAGATCTACGCCTTCCCGTTCGTCCCCTCCCGCACCGCCCGGATGACCGCCCGGGCCGAGGCGCACCGGGCCCGCACCGGCCGCAACCTCTTCGAGGACCTGCTGGCCGTCGAACGCAGCTCCCCCGAGCGGGTGGTGCTCCGGGGCGAGCACTGGACGGCCTTCGTCCCGTTCGCCGCCCGCTGGCCGTACGAGGTCCACCTCTACCCCCACCGCAGGGTCCCCGACCTGACCGCACTGAACGAGGCCGAACGCGCCGAGTTCCCCGGCCTCTACCTCGACCTGCTGCGCCGCTTCGACGCGCTGTTCCCCGCCGGGCCGGGCGGGGCGCGCAACCGCACCCCGTACATCGCGGCCTGGCACCAGGCCCCGGGCGAGGGCGGTGCCGAACTCGCGCTCCACCTGGAGCTGTTCACCGTCCGGCGGGCGCCCGGCAAGCTCAAGTACCTGGCCGGGGTGGAGTCCGGGCTGGACGCCTTCGTCACCGACGTCAGCCCGGAGGGTGCCGCCGAGCGGCTGCGGGCCGCCGCACCCGCCTGATCCGGGCCCCGGACGGTTCCGGGCCTCGGAGGGTTCCGGGCCCCGGGCACGACGGCGGCCTCCCGCCCCTGGTGGGGGTGGGAGGCCGCCGTACGGGTGTCGCAGGTCAGGTCAGGTCAGGGTAGGTCGGGTCGGCGTCGGGGCCGGTCAGCCGGCCGGCTTCGCGGTGACCAGGGCGGTGATCCCCGCGGCCAGCTCGGGGCCGAGCTCGCCCCAGCCGTCCTTGTAGCCGTACACGCCGCCGAGGGTGCGGGCCTCGTAGTCGCCGTTCATGATCTCGATGTCGTTCGCGGTGATGAGGCCCGGGTGGGCGACGCCGACGGCGGAGGAGACCTTGAGCAGTTCCTTGCGCAGGGTGCGCAGGTAGACGGCGGCGCGGGTGGACTTGGAGGCCGGGTCCAGGCCGCGGGCCAGCCAGGGGTTCTGGGTGGCGATGCCGGTGGGGCACTTGTCGGTGTGGCACTTCTGGGCCTGGATGCAGCCGATCGACAGCATGGCCTCGCGGGCCACGTTGATCATGTCGGTGCCGAGGGCGAAGGCCACCGCGGCGTTCTCGGGCAGGCCGAGCTTGCCGGAGCCGATGAAGGTGAGGTCGTCGGTCAGCCCCAGTTCGGCGAAGGTGCCGTAGACCCGGGAGAAGCCCATCCGGAACGGGAGGGAGACGGAGTCGGCGAACATCCGGGGCGCGGCGCCGGTGCCGCCCTCGCCGCCGTCGACGGTCACGAAGTCGACCCCGCGGTCGCCGCGCTCCATCAGCGCGGCGAGCTCCTGCCAGAAGCCCAGGTCGCCGACCGCGCTCTTGATGCCGACCGGCAGGCCGGTCTCGGCGGCGATCAGCTCGACGAAGTCCAGCATCGAGTCGACGTCGCCGAACGCGCTGTGCCGGGACGGCGAGGCGCAGTCCTGGCCGACCGGGATGCCGCGGATCGCGGCGATCTCCGGGGTGACCTTGGCGCCCGGCAGCATGCCGCCCAGCCCGGGCTTGGCGCCCTGGGAGAGCTTGATCTCTATCGCCTTGACCGGGGCGCCGGCGACGACGTCCTTGAGCTTGTCCAGGTTGAAGGTGCCGTCCTCGTTGCGGCAGCCGAAGTAGGCGGTGCCGAGCTGGAGGACGAGGTCGCCGCCCTGGCGGTGGTACGGGGAGAGCCCGCCCTCACCGGTGTTGTGCATGGTGCCGGCCTCCGCCGCGCCCTTGTTGAGGGCGGTGATGGCGGCGCCGGAGAGCGAGCCGAAGCTCATCGCCGAGATGTTCACCACGCTCGCCGGGCGGAAGGCCTTGGCGCGGCCCCGCGGCCCGCCGAGCACCTTGGCCGAGGGCAGCGGGGACTGCGGGTCGTGGAGGTCGGGCAGGGCGCCCGCGAAGGTGCGCTGCTTGACGTAGGCGTGGCCCTGGACGTGCTCGACGTCGACCTCGGTGCCGAAGCCGAAGTAGTTGTTCTGCTCCTTCGCGGAGGCGTAGATCCAGGTGCGCTGGTCGCGGCTGAACGGACGCTCCTCCTCGTTGGAGGTCACGATGTACTGCCGCAGCTCGGGGCCGATCGTCTCCAGCAGGTAGCGGGCGTGCCCGAGCACCGGGAAGTTCCGGAGCAGCGCGTGCTTCTTCTGGATGAGGTCGCGGGCAGCCAGAAGCGCCACCGCTGTCGCGGCGGCCGCGCCGATCTTCCGGGCTTGCATGGACGTTCCTCCTCGGTGCACGACCCCATCGCCGTCGGTGGAGTCGTCCTGTGGTGCAGGGCGTGGGGCGGTGGGCGCGCGGCCGGGAGGGCCGGGCGTCCGCCGGGGGATCCGATGTGATCGTAGGAGGCTTCCCCGGGCGCCCTGCGGGCAGGGGGCGGGTTCGCGGCGGCGCCCGGCCGGGAGCCCGGCCGCGAATCCGCGCGGGGCGGGGCCGAGCCCCCGGTCACGCGGTGACCTTGGCGACGAAGGCGGCCAGGTTGGCCACGGTGCGCCGGATCTTCTCCTCCGTGGTGAGCGACTCGTGGAGCTTGACCCCGACGTCCCGCTTGCCGCGCACGTAGAGCGAGCAGGCGAGGTCGGTGCACATGTACGCGCCGACCGAGTTGCCCTGCTTGCCGGCCTTCCCGGCGAGCGGGGCGACCAGCAGCGAGACGCCGCCGGAGTGGGTGGTGACGCAGAGCGAGCAGATGCTGCGCCGGGCCTGCCAGGAGGCGGCACCGGAGGAGCGCAGCGCGATCGCCACCGTCCGGCCGTCCAGTTCGGCCGCGAGGTAGGCGCGGTCGGGTGCCTGCGGGTCGCGCCAGCCGAGGAAGTCCAGGTCCTCCCAGTCGAGTTCGGACAGGTTGCGGGGTACGTGCAGGCGCTTGGCCTCGCCCTTGCTGCAGTTCAGGAAGGCGGAGCGGATCTGGGGTTCGGTCATCGGCTTCATAGGAGTCAACGTAAATTACCTAGGAGTATTAGGCAAATGTATAATCGGCTCAGGCGATGGAAGGAAATGGAAGGAAGCAGATGGCACGCGTAGGGCTGAACGCGGAACGACTCACCCGGGCGGGAGCGGAACTGGCCGACGAGGTCGGCTTCGACAAGGTCACGGTCTCCGCGCTCGCACGACACTTCGGCGTCAAGGACGCGAGCCTGTACTCGCACGTCAAGAACTCCCAGGACCTCAAGACCAGGATCGCCCTGCTCGCCCTGGAGGAACTCGCCGACCGGGCCGCCGCGGCCCTGGCCGGGCGGGCCGGCAAGGACGCCCTGGCGGCCTTCGCCAACGCCTACCGCGACTACGCCCGGGAGCACCCCGGCCGCTGGGCCGCCGCCCCGCTCGAACTCGACCACGAGACGGCGCTCGGCAGCGCCGCCGTCCGGCACTCCCAGATGACCCGCGCGATCCTGCGCGGCTACGACCTCGCGGAGCCCGACGAGACCGACGCCGTCCGCCTGCTCGGCAGCACCTTCCACGGCTACGTCGCGCTGGAGCGGGCGGGCGGTTTCCAGCACACCCCGCGCACCGCCGAGGACACCTGGGCGCGCATCCTGGACGCCCTCGACGCCCTGCTGCGCAACTGGCCGAAGGCCTGACGGCGGGCGGGGGTGCCGGTGGGCCTCCGGCGGGTCGTCGGCGGGTCCTCGGTGGGGGTGGTGAGGCACGGCGCGGGCGGGGTCAGGCCGTGTAGTGGGCCGTGCGGTAGCCGCCCTCGGCGGTGCGCTCGACGTTCTCGTCCTCCCAGGTGTGGGGGACCTTCAAGCCCCAGCGCTTGCGCAGCACCTTGTGCTCCGCGCGGTTCCTGGTGACGTACCAGGTGCCCATCCGGCACCAGGCGAGCGGTTCGTCGGCCTCGGTGGCCACGGCCCGCACCAGCTGCTGGGCGAACCGGGCCACCGTCGACTCCAGGTACTGGTTCATCCGGTAGGTGGCCTGGTCGCCGTGCTGGAACATGGCGTAGTCGGAGCCGGGTTGGCTGTGCAGCCGGCCGTGCTCCAGGGCCACCGTGCCGTGCCGGGCCACCGGCTCCTGCTGGGTGTTCCTGGCGATCCCCGCGTTGAGCCGGTTCAGCAGCTTGGCCTTCTCCATGGTCGCCTCCGGGATCTGGCCGCCGCCCGTGCCGCCCTGGGCGGAGTACACCTCGTGCAGGTCGTAGTCCCCGGTGTAGAGGTACCGCTTCCAGTTCGGATCGGCCTTGAGGGCCGTCAACGCCGGTCCGCCGCCCGCCTGTTGCATGTCGAGCGGGACGTACGGCTCGCCGTTGGCGCCGGTGTGCACGATCCCGGCGGCGAGCGTCGGGGGCGGGTTGTCGATCCGGACGCCGGCCAGGCCCTGGTCGTTCCAGTGGCCGACGAAGCCGCTCAGGTCGTTGGCGTCCAGCCAGGCCAGGATCGTCGCCGGGTCGCCCGCGACCTGCCCCGGGCCGGTGCCGTACTTCTTGTCGACGGAGGCGGGCTTGATCGACTTCTCCAGGATGGTGTGCGGCTTGGCCTTGGCGCCCTCCGCGATCCGTCGGATCGAGTACTCGCCGGTCTCCCGGATCGCGATGGTGTAGTGGTGCTTCTTGCAGATCGCCGAGATGGCGTCCAGGTGGTCCTGCCACACGATCTTCCGCAGGTCGGCCGACCGCTTGCCGAGGGTGACGGTCTGCCCGTCGAACGAGCCCGCCGCGCACGCGGTTTCGACGTTGTTCTCGTCCAGCATCCGCTGCACCACCGGGCGGTGGCCGCCCGGGACCCGCTGGAGCGCACGGCCCGTCGCCGCGTTGCCGACGGTGCGCTGGAGGTCCACGGCGGCCTGCGGGGACACGGCCCCGGCCCCCGGCCCCACTCGTGCGCCGGCCCGGCGGGCCGGGCTCGGGTCGCGCGGGGCGTGCCCGGCCTTCTCGTGTTGCTTCCTCGCCTGCATGCTGCAACCTCCTCGATCCCCTTCGTCCCCGTTATATCGGGAGTCGGGGCGCAGGAGGAGACCGTATCCCGACTTGCCCGCCCGGGAGTTGGGCTCGGGTGTCGGTCCGGGGTGCCGGTCCAGGGTGTCGCTCCTCGGGGAAGTTGCCTCCGGGTTAGTTGTGTGAGCACAATGATTACACCAACACAATTAACCGGGGAGTGTTCCCATGCCCGACGCCGCCCGTCCGCGGCCCTGGCTCGTGCTGGCCATCTGCTGCATGAGCCTGCTGATGGTCAGCCTCGACGTCACCATCCTGAACGTGGCCCTGCCCGCCGTCCGGAGCGACCTGCACACCTCGGTGTCCGGGCTGCAGTGGACGGTCGACGCCTACACCCTGGTTCTGGCGAGCCTGCTGATGCTCTCCGGATCGACCGCCGACCGGATCGGGCGGCGCCGGGTGTTCCGGATCGGGCTGGTGGTGTTCGGCGCGGCCTCCCTGCTGTGCAGCCTGGCCCCCGGGCTCGGCTGGCTGATCGTGGCGCGCATGCTCCAGGCGGTCGGCGGCTCGATGCTCAACCCCGTCGCCATGTCGATCATCAGCAACACCTTCACCGACTCCCGCCAGCGGGCCCGCGCGATAGGCGTGTGGGGCGGCGTCGTGGGCATCAGCATGGCCGCCGGGCCGATCCTCGGCGGGGCGCTGGTGGAGTCGGCCGGCTGGCGGGCGATCTTCTGGATCAACGTCCCGATCGCCCTCGCCGCCTTCGTCCTGACGGGCCGCTACGTCCCGGAGTCGCGGGCGGCCCGGGACCGCCGGGTGGACCCGGTCGGCCAGACCCTCGTCGTCGTGCTGCTCGCCGGGCTCACGTACGCGATCATCGAGTCGCCGCAGCGCGGCTGGTCCTCGCCCGTGGTGCTCGGCTGCACGGCGGCGGCGCTGGCCGCACTGCTGGGCCTGCTCCGGTACGAGCCCCGGCGCACCGACCCGCTCATCGACCTCCGGTTCTTCCGCTCCGCGCCGTTCGCGGGCGCCACCGTGATCGCGGTCGCCGCCTTCGCCGGTCTCGGCGGCTTCCTGTTCGTCAGCTCCCTCTACCTCCAGGACGTCCGCGGGCTGGAGCCGCTGCACGCCGGGCTGTACATGCTCCCGATGGCCGTCATGGCCCTGGTGACCGGCCCGCTGTCCGGCCGGATGGTGGCCGCACGAGGCCCACGGACGCCGCTGCTGCTGGCGGGGGCGGCCCTGAGTGCGAGCGCCGTGATCCAGGCGGTCAGCTACTCCGAGCACCTGTCGACCGGTCTGCTGGTGCTCGCCTTCCTGTTGTTCGGCATCGGATTCGGCCTGGTCAACGCGCCCATCACCAACACCGCCGTGTCCGGGATGCCCCGCGCCCAGGCCGGGGTGGCGGCGGCCGTCGCCTCCACCAGCCGACAGGTCGGCCAGTCGCTGGGCGTGGCCGTGATCGGCGCCCTGATGGCGGGCGCGGCGCACTCCGACCCCGCGGCCTTCACCGGGACGGCGCGGACGGCGTGGTGGATCATCGCCGGCTGCGGTGCCGTCGTGCTGGTCGCCGGTACGCTCACTTCCGGCCGCTGGGCCCGGGCGACGGCCGAGCGCACGGCGGCGCGGCTCGCCGCCGAGGAGGCCGGCGAGGAGGCCGGCGAGGAGAGCAGGACGGCGAAGGAGAAGGTGGACGCCTGATGGGGCGCAGTGACACCGGCGGACACCCGGAGGCGGACGGGGTCGACCCCGGGACGGCGGGCGGGGTCGATCCCGGGACCGCGGGCCGGGTCGATCCCGGGACCGCGGGCCGGGTCTGGCAGGGGATGAACGCGCTCGTCCTTGAGCGCTACAACCGCCGCAAGGCCGTCGCCGAGGCCCTCGGGATGAGCTTCGGCCGGGTCCGGGCGCTGCGCCGCCTCGCCGGCGGCCCGATCACCCTGCGGGAACTGGCCGAACGGCTGACCGCCGATCCGCCGTACACCACGGTGATCGTCGACGACCTGGTGCGGCGCGGCCTCGCCGAGCGCATCACCAACCCCGCCGACCGGCGCTCCAAGCTGGTCCACCTCACCGAGGAGGGCGAGGCCAAGGCCGCGCTCGCCACCGGCATCCTCACCACCCCGCCGGACGCGCTGCTCGCCCTGCCGCCGGAGGACCTCCGGGCGCTCGACCGGGTGGTGGCGAAGCTCCTGGGCTGAGCGGGGTGGCCGGGTGTGCGGGCGGCTCCCGCGGGTGGTGGGGGACGGTGTGGTGACCGCAGGGTGAAATTAGGTTAGCCTCACCTAATGCACACCGCTTCCCTGGCCGCGACCACGGCCGGATACGCCATGCCCCAGCTCTGGCGGGTCCTCACCAAGGCCGGGTACTTCCTCGGCCTGAGCGGGGCCGTCGGAGCCACCGTCACCTATGCGACCACCGTGCGCCCGGTCCTGCGGGCCCCGGAAACGGGCACCCAGGACGCCGAGGTGCTGCGAAGAAGGGCCGCCGGCTACCTGGCCGGAACCGGCGCCGTCCTGCTGGTCGCGGGCTACTTCCAGCTCGCCGCCAGGGTGGCCCGGGCCGGGAAGGGGATGCCCTTCGGCGACGCGCTCGCCCCGGACCGGATCCTGGACTTCCTGCGGGCGCCCGCGGCCAAGGGCGCCTGGATCGCCCAGGGCACCGTGTACCTGCTGCAGAACGCCGTCCTGGTCGTGGCCGCTGTCACCCTGCTCGCCCTCGCCGTACCGGCGGCCCGCCGCCACGTGGACCGGATCGCCCTCGCCGCGCTGCCCCTCGCCCTCGCCGTCACCCTGGTCGGCGCCGTGCCGACCACCGCTCCCGTCGGCCTGGACGCGTGGCTGAACCTGGTGTTCGACCAGGCCCACATCGTCTCCGGCGTCGTCTGGCTCGGCGGCCTGGCCCTGCTCGTCGCCCTCGCCGGCACCCGCGGGCGCCTCGGCGACGGCGCCGGGCTGCTCTGGGCGGACGTGTGGCGGCGCTTCGGCCTCGTCGCGATGGTCTGCGTCGGCGCGGTCACCGTCTCCGGACTGTGGCTCAGTTGGAAGCACGTCGGCGGCATCTCGCAGCTCTGGACCACCGGCTACGGCGTCGCCCTGCTCGTCAAGGTGCTCCTGGTCGCCGCGCTGGTCGCGGCGGGCGCCTTCAACCAGCTCTGGCTGATGCCCCGGATCGTCCGGGCCCGCGGCGCCGACGACACCGGCCCACTGCTGCACCTGACGCTCCGTCACTTCCCCAAGGTCGTCTGGGGCGAGGTCGCCCTCGGCGTCGCGGTGCTCGCCGTGATGCCGTTCATCTCCGGTTCGGCCCGCACCGAGGCCGGCAGCCCGAAGGCCGTCTCCTCCGGCACCCTCCTCGCCGGCGGCGCCGCGCTCACCCTCGCGTTGGCCGCCTCGCTGTACGCGACGGTGCGGATGTCGGACGCCTTGGCGCGGCGGTCCGCCGTGGCCTCAACTGCCTGATCCGCCGGTCCAGTTCACCGTTTCACCGTTTTCACTGTCTTCGTAGAGTGGGGAGTGCCATGGGGCGGGGTTGGGAGGGCATGGCCCTCAGGATGCTGCGGGGGCGGGACTTCGAGTTCACCGTCACCGGGGCGGAGGACGTCACCGCGCACTGCCGGCGGCTGAACTTCGCCGACGGCGGCATGCTCGGGGCCACCGGCGTGCACCCCACCATGTGGGTGCGGCTCTGGTTCCCGGACGCGGGGCGCCCGCACCAGCGGGCGTACACCCTGGTCGACCCGGACCCCGCCGGGGGCGCCTTCGGGATCGACTTCGCACTCCACGACGGCCCGGCCAGCCGCTGGGCGAGCACGGCGGGCGTCGGCGACACCATCCAGGCCACCGTCCAGGGGTCCGCGTTCGCCGCCCCTGACCCGACGCCCGCCCGGATGTTCCTCGTCGGCGACCGGGCCTCCGCCCCCGCGATCGGATCCCTGCTGCGCGCACTGCCCGAGGTGCCGGCCACCGTCTGGCTGGAGACCCAGCACGGCAGCGACGAGCACCTACCGCTCGCCCGGACCGGCCGCGACCACCACGACCTCCGGTTCGTCCCCCGCGAGAACGCCGGGGCCCGCCTCGCGGCCCAGGTCCGCACCGCCCTGCCCGACCTCCTCGGCGACCCGGCCGAGGCCTACGTGTGGATCGCCTGCGACACCGCCACCACCCGCGACCTGGCCCGCTTCGTCCGCCGCGACCTCGACGTCCCCAAGCCGCGCACCCACGCCCTCGGCTACTGGCGGCCCTGAGAACCCGTGCGGCCCGGCCGGAGGACGGTCCCGGCCGCCCGGCCCCGGGGCGCGGCGCCCGGGGCTGCCGGGGCTTGCGACTTACAGGGTAACCATCGGGTGGCCGGCGGGCGGCTCCCGA
>NZ_JBHYGR010000053.1:58393-61406 GCF_042738155.1 Kitasatospora sp. NPDC059088
GCGAGCCCCGCCCCCACCCCGCCCCCCCCCCGGAGGGGCGCGGGGCTCCCTTCCTGGCGGGGTGGGGGGGCGGGGGGGGGGGCCCCCCCCGCGCCCCCCACGTCTGCGCGCAGCAGGCGAGGGGTGCTCTCGCAGTACCTGGAACACCAGGGTCTCCCCGACGTCCGGAACGCCTGTCAGCCTGGACACATGCCGCAGCCCCACCCCCATCGGTGAACTTGGGCTGCCCCGCATGCGCGACCGTGTCGGCGCGTTCTTCCACGGCAGAACGGACGGAGATCCATGGCGGACGACCAGTTCACCACCCACGCAGAACTTTTCGATCTGCGGGGGAAGTACGCCCTCGTCACCGGCGGCACCCGGGGAATCGGGCTGATGACAGCGCGCGGCCTGCTCCAGGCGGGCGCCCGCGTCGTCATCAGCTCACGCGACGCGGACGCGTGCGCGGAGGCACAGCGCCTCCTGTCCGCCTTCGGCGACGTCCGAGCGATCCCCGCCGACCTGTCCAGGCACGACGAGTGCCGACGCCTCGCCGACCTCGTCCAGGCCGACTCGGAACGCCTGGACATCCTCGTCAACAACGCGGGGGCGATGTGGCGCGAGCCGCTGGAGACGTTCCCGGACGAGGCCTGGGACGCGGTGATCGACCTCAACCTCAAGGCGCCGTTCCGGCTGGTGCAGGCGCTGCTCCCGGCACTCCGCAGGGCGGGCACCGCCGATGACCCCGCGCGGATCATCAACATCGGCAGCATCGCCGCCCTTCACGTCGCCGAGGCGCCCACCTACTCGTACGCAGCCAGCAAAGCGGCACTCCACCAACTCACCCGCGTGCTCGCCCGAGAGCTGGGCCCACAGCACGTCACGGTGAACGCGGTGGCGCCGGGAGTGTTCCCGTCGCGGATGACGGCGTCCACGATCGATGCCGTCGGCGGCACGATCGCGGCGGCGGCCCCGCTGCGCCGGCTCGGCCGCGACGACGACATGGCGGGTGTCGCCGTGTTCCTCGCCAGCCGGGCCGGGGCCTACCTCACGGGCACCGTCATCCCGGTGGACGGCGGCATCGCGACGACCGCAACGGGCACCCCTCCGGCCGCGGTACGGGCTTAGGGTGACGGGATGGCCACGATGGATCCACGCACCGAGATCCGGGAGTTCCTCGGCTCGCGCCGCGCCCGCATCGCACCCGCGCAGGCGGGCCTGCCCGCCTACGGCGGCAACCGTCGGGTCAAAGGACTGCGCCGCGAGGAGGTGGCGCTACTCGCGGGGGTGTCGGTCGACTACTACGCGCGAATGGAGCGCGGCAGCCTCGCCGGCGCCTCCGACGGTGTGCTCGACGCGTTGGCCTCCGCCCTGCAACTCGACGAGGCCGAGCGCGACCACCTGTTCCACCTCGCGCGCCGATCCGCGGTGCCCGGCGGCCCACGCCGACGCAGGCCTGCCGTGACGGTGCGCCCGACGCTGCAACAGGTGCTCGACGCGATCTCCGGTGCGCCGGCCTGGATCGGCAACGGCCGCTACGACGTGCTCGCCATGAACCAACTCGCCCGCGCGCTCTACTCACCGGTGCTGGCCGACCCACGACGGCCCGCGAACACGGCGCGGTTCGTCTACCTGAACCCCGAGGCGGCCAGAGAGCTCTTCGTCGACTACGACCAGATCGCCGGTGCCGTGGCCGCGAAGCTGCGCATGGAAGCCGGCCGCAATCCGCACGACGAGGAACTGATCGCCCTCGTCGGCGAACTGTCGACGTCCAGCGAGCTGTTCCGGCAGCGGTGGGCATCCCAGGACGTGCGGCTGCACCGGTCCGGCCGCAAGCGAGTGCGCCATCCGATCGTGGGCCGGCTCGACCTGGACGTCGAGACCCTGGAACTGCCCGCCGAACCCGGCCTGCACCTCAACGTCTACACCGCACCCGCGGGCACACCGACCGCCGACAACCTGACGCTCCTGGCGTCGTGGGCGGCCACCCGACAGGCGACGGCGGCCGAGCTCGAAGCGCGCAACGGACAGACCGATCAATGTCACAACGACCACTAACTCGCCGGTTGGATCCGCTCGCTGGATCTGCTCGTCGGCAGGATCGTCGGTCGGCCGGTTCGATCAGGTGCTCCATACTGTGCGGGCCGGGCAGGACGAGAGAACGGGGAGGGCCTTCGTGGTAGCCGCTGAGGATGTCGAACGATGCTTCGGTCCCGCCCGGGGTTACTCGGACGTGGAGGCGTGGACGGCCATCGAGGAGGTGGCCGGGGAACTGCCGTCGGAGTACAAGCGGTTCGTCGCCGCCTACGGTCCCGGCGTGGTCGGGAACTTCCTGTCGGTGTTGCACCCGCAAGCGCCCGAGTACACCATGCTCGATCTGATGAACGCGATGGGACCGCTGTACCAGGCGCTGGTGCCGGACAGGATTCCGTACGACCTCTACCCCCGTGAGCGCGGGATGGTGCTGTGGGCCAACACCCAGGAAGGCGACGCCTGCTTCCTGATCCCCCGTGCGGACGGCTCCTGGGGGATCGGCGTCTGGTTCCGCCAGTGGGCTGCCTGGGAGGAGTTCGACCAGGACGTCCCCAGCTGGTTGGTCGGTCAGGTCGACGGGGACCTGGAGATCCCCGGCCTGCCACTCCGTGTGCGTGGAGGTTTCACCCCGGAGGCCTGAGCGGCGGGCCGGGGACGCCGCGCTGATCAAGGCAGTCCAGCAGTGCGGTCGGAGTCCGCGGCCGGCGTTCCGGAGTCGTCGGCCGACGGGCGAACTCGCCGATCGCGCCTTCGCGCCGGCGGTGTGGAGTTCCTTGCTTTCCCTCTCAGGCCTCGCTCTCTCCTCGCCTGCTACGCCTTCCGCCTGCACGTTCCCGGTGATGGCGGGCCCTGGCTGCGGTCCTGGCTCCGCCCACTTTGGGGAGGGCGGCGGGCCACGGCGGGCCATTGGTCCTTCGGATGGAACCGCCCGCCCGGGCGCCGGGGGGCTGGTGGCCGCGGATCGGGGGGGTGGGGGGCGGGGGGCTAGAGTGGTGGTGAC
>NZ_JBHYGR010000054.1:0-39170 GCF_042738155.1 Kitasatospora sp. NPDC059088
GTGGGACACCGGCCGGTGTCCCACCCCTGCGGCACGTCCGGCGGTCAGGAGCTCAGGAGGCCAGGCCCGCGAGCTCGGCCAGCCGGGTGTAGGACTCCCGGCGGTCCGCCGGGTCGTAGGTGTTCGCCACCACCATCACCTCGTCCGCGCCCGACTCGGCCACGAAGGCCTTCAACTTCGCCGCCACCGTGTCCGGCCCGCCGACCACCTCCGAGCGCAGGTCGTTCAGCGGCGGGGTGCGCTGCGCGGCCTGCTCGGCCGGGGACGGCCGGTGGCCCAGGGCCTCCTCGACGGACAGCAGCGGCGCGGAGCGGCCCACCGCGTGCTGGGCCAGCGCGAGCCGCCACGGGGTGGCCAGCTCCTCGGCGTGCCGGTCGTCCCGGCCCACCACCACGGTCAGGGTCAGGACGGCCCACGGCCGCGCGCCCTCGCGGGCCGGCCGGAACTGCTCCCGGTAGCGGCGCAGCGCCGTGAAGGCGTTGGCGGGGTCCTGGTAGGCCGCCAGGTACGCGTAGCCCAGGCCCAGCCGGGCCGCGGTGCCCGCCGAGGCGGGGCTGCCGCCGAGCAGGAACACCTCGGGCAGCGGCGCGTCGGTCGGCACGGCCCGGACGGCGGCGAGCTCGTGCCCGTCCGGCAGGGCGGTGTGCCCGCCGAAGGCCAGCAGCTGCGCCAGCTGGCCGTTGAAGACGTCCGGGGCGAGCGAGGAGCGCTGCAGCAGGGCGGCGGTCGGCCCGTGCCCGGTGCCGGTGGAGCGGCCGATGCCGAGGTCGATCCGGCCCGGGTGCAGCGCCTCCAGGGTGCGGAACTGCTCGGCGACGTGCAGCGGCGAGTGGTTGGGCAGCAGCATCCCGCCGGCGCCGATCCGCAGCCGGGTGGTGCGGGCGGCCAGGTGGGCGATGACGATCTCGGGCGCCGAGATGCCCACCGCCGCCTCGGCGTGGTGCTCGGCGACCCAGTACCGGCTGAATCCCAACGCCTCGACGTGCCGGGCGAGTCGGACGGCCTCGTCGAGCAGCTCGGAGGTGCCGGTGCCGGCCCGTCGGGGGCCCTGGTCGAGGACGGAGAACGCGGTCATGCCTGTTTCCTCAGGAGTCGGCCCCCGGTGCGCCGGGGGCGGGTGGACCGGGTCCGGGCGGCGGTGGTCACACGCCGGCCGGGGCGGGGGTCGGGTACGGGTGCGGCAGTCCGTAGTGCTCGCGCAGCGTGCTGCCCCGGTAGGACGAGCGGTAGACGCCGCGCTTCTGCAGGATCGGCACCACCAGGTCGACGAAGGCCGGCAGTCCGTCGGCGAAGACGTCCGGCATCAGGGTGAAGCCGTCCGCGGCGCCCGAGACGAACCACTCCTCGGCGACGTCGGCGACCTGCTCGGGCGTGCCGATCGCCTCGATGTGCGCCCCGCGCCAGGGGGCGTGGCCGGCCAGCTCGTCCAGCCGGCGCAGCCGGGCCAGCGCCTCGCGCCGGCTGTCGGCGACGGTGGTCATCAGCCCGGGCAGGATCTTGACCGACCGGGGGTCGCGGCCGTGCCGTTCGGCCCGGGCCCGGACGTCGGCGGCGTAGGCGTGCGCGACGTCCGGGGTCTTGGCCCCGGAGAACACCACGTCGGCCGTCCGCCCGGCCAGTTCGCGCCCCGGCTCGGAGGCGCCCGCCTGCACCACCAGCGGGTGGCCCTGGGCGGAGGGCGGCAGCGGCAGCGGCCCGCGGACGCTGAAGTGCTCGCCCTGGTGGGAGATCGGCCGCAGCCGCCCCGGGTCGGTGAACCGCCCGGTGCGCACGTCCGCGACCAGTGCCTCCGGCTCCCAGCTGCGCCACAGCGCCTTGACGATGTCCACGAACTCCTCGGCGCGCGCGTACCGGTCGGTGCGCGGGGCCAGGCCGCTGCCGCCGAAGTTGGCCGCCACCTGGGGGATGTAGGTGGTGACGGCGTTCCAGCCGGCCCGCCCGCCGCTGAGCACGTCCAGCGACTTGAACCGGCGGGCGATGTTGTAGGGCTCGTTGGAGGTGGTGGAGGCGGTGGCGATCAGTCCGATCCGGGAGGTGGCGGCGGCGATCGCGGTGAGGATCAGCGTCGGCTCGTGGTAGTACGCGCCGTGCGGGCTGGTCTGGATGTCGGCGAAGACCCCGGGGGTGTCGGAGAGGAAGACCGCGTCCATCAGCCCGCGTTCGGCGGTCCGGGCGGCGTCCACCCAGGTCTCCACCCGGGCGAAGCCGTACGGGTCGGAGCCGGGTTCGCGCCAGGCGGCGGGGTGCACGCCCATGGCGCCGCCGACCATGTGCAGGTTGAGGTGGAGCTCGCGTTCGGTGCTCATCGGGCCTTCCCGGGGTTCGGGCCGTCCAGGTGGGGGACGGCGTCCAGCAGTTGGCGGGTGTAGGGGTGGCGCGGCGCGGTCAGGACCTCGGCGACGTCCCCGGACTCGACGACCTCGCCGTCCTTCATCACCAGCACCTCGTCGGCGACGTGGCGCACCACGCCGAGGTCGTGCGAGACGAACACGTAGGCCACGCCGAGTTCGGCCCGCAGCTCGGCCAGCAGGTCCAGGACCTGGGCCTGGACGGAGACGTCCAGCGCCGCCACCGGCTCGTCGAGCACGACGATCCGCGGGCGCGGTGCCAGCGCCCGGGCGATCGCGACCCGTTGGCGCTGTCCGCCGGACAGTTCGCGCGGACGGCGGTGCAGCAGTTCCGGGCCCAGCCCGACCTGGGCCATCAGCTCGGCGACCCGGCCGGCCCGGGCCCGCCGGGGCACCCCGGTGGCGGCCAGCGGCTCGGCGATGATCCGGGCGACGGGGTAGCGCGGGTCGAAGCTGCTGAGCGGGTCCTGGTGGACGACCTGGATCCGCCGGTGCAGGGCGCGCCGCCGGGCGCCGCGCAGGCCCTGCCAGGACTGCCCGTCCACCTCGACGCTCCCGGTGTCCGGCGCGGCCAGGCCCAGCAGCAGGCGCCCGGTGGTGCTCTTGCCGGAGCCGGACTCGCCGACGATGCCGAGCGTGCGGCCCTCCCGCAGGGTCAGCGAGACGTCCCGGACGGCGGCCACCGGGGCGTGCCCCGGGACGGCGAAGGACTTGCCGAGGCCCTCGGCGCGCAGCACCACCCGCTTCCCGGTGCGCGGCCGGGGCAGTTCGGCGCCCGCCCGCGGCCCGGACAGCCGGGTGCCGCGCGCCCCCGGCCGGGGCACGGCCGCGAGCAGCTGCCGGGTGTACGGGTGCCGGGGCTCGGCCAGCACCTCGGCGGTGGGGCCGTGTTCGACCACCTCGCCGTCCTTCATCACCAGCACCCGGTCGGCGACCCGCGCCACCACCGCCAGGTCGTGGCTGATCAGCAGCAGCGCCCGGCCGGCCCGGCGCCGCTCGGCGAGCAGTTCCAGGATCTGCGCCTGGACGGTGACGTCCAGGGCGGTGGTGGGCTCGTCGGCGATCAGCAGCGCCGGGTCGGCGGCGAGCGCGGAGGCGATCAGGGCGCGCTGGCGCAGCCCGCCGGACAGCTGGTGCGGGAACTGCCGGGCCCGCAGCCGCGGTTCGGGCACCCCCGCCTCGGCGAGCAGGGCCAGGACCCGCGCGGGCACCTCGGCGCGCGGCACGGTGCGGTGGGCGCGCAGCGCCTCGGCGATCTCGTCGCCGACCCGGCGCAGCGGGTCGAGCGAGACCAGCGCGTCCTGGAGCACGAAGCCGATCCGGCGTCCGCGCAGCGGCCGCCACTGCCGGTCGGTCAGCGCGCCCGCGTCGCGCCCGTCGATCCGGAACAGCTCGGCGGTGGTGCGCGCCCCCGGCCCGGTCAGCCCGACCAGGGCGCGCGCGGTGACGCTCTTGCCGGAGCCGGACTCGCCGACCAGGGCGACGCTCTCGCCGGCGCCGACGGTCAGCGACAGGCCGCGTACGGCGGTGACCGGGCCGCGCCGGCCGGGGAAGGCGACCTGGAGGCCGCGCACCTCGACCACCGGCGGCGCGGGCTCGGTCCGCGGGTGCGCGGGCTCGGACCGGGTCTCGGTGCTCATCGCGCCACCCGCCCCTCGGCCCGGTCCTGGAGCCACTGCCCGACGGCCGAGACGGCCAGCACCGTGAGGGTGATCGCCGCCCCGGGGAAGACCGCCGTCCACCAGGCGACCTGGACGTAGTCGCCGCTGCCCGCGAGCATCGCGCCCCACTCGGCGGTGGGCGGCTGCGGGCCCAGCCCGAGGAAGCTGAGCGCCGAGCCGGTGACGATCATGCCGCCGACGCCGACGGTGGCCAGCGCCAGCAGCGGCCCGACGGCGTTCGGCACGACGTGCCGCAGGACCACCTGGAGCCGCGACCAGCCGAGCACGGTGGCCGCCTCGACGTAGCCGGTGCCGCGCACCCGCAGCACCTCGGCGCGCACCAGCCGGGCGTACCCGGGCAGGGTGACCAGGGCGAGCCCGGCCACCAGGTTCCCGGTGCCGGTGCCCAGCACCGCGACGACCAGCAGCACCAGCAGCACGCCCGGGACGGACAGCAGCACGTCCAGCAGCCGGCCGGCGATCCGGTCGACGGCCCGTCCGCCCTGGGCGGCCAGCACGCCCACCAGGGTGCCGGCCGCCAGCGCCAGGGCGGAGGCGGCCAGGCCGATCAGCAGCGAGGGCCGGGCGCCGTGCACGACGCGGGAGTAGACGTCGCGTCCGTTCTCGTCGGTGCCCATCCAGTGCGCGGACCCGGGCGGCAGCAGGGTGTCGGCGGGGTTGGCGGCGTCCGGCCCGGCGCCGCCGAACAGGCCCGGCGCGAGCGCGGCCAGCAGCAGGAGGACGCAGACCGCGAGCCCCAGCGCGACGCCGGGGCGGATGCGGGGGATGACCACGGGGTTTCCTCCTCAGCTCTCGCTGGTGCGCAGCCGCGGGTCGACCAGCCGGTAGGACAGGTCGACGGCGGTGTTGACGACGGTGTAGACCAGCCCCGCGACCAGCACGATGCCGATGACCAGCGGCAGGTCCTTGTTGCGGACGGCGGTGACGGCGAGCGTGCCCAGCCCCTGCCGGGAGAAGACCGACTCGACCACCACCGCGCCGCCGATCAGCGAGCCGGTCAGCCAGCCGACCAGGGTGGTGACCGGCAGCAGGCCGTGCCGCAGCGCGTGCCGCAGCCGGACGGCGGCCTCGCCGAGGCCCCGGGCCCGGGCGGTGGTGACGAAGGGTTCGTCCAGGGTCTGTTCCAGGCCGCGGCGCAGCACCCGGGTGATCACGGCGGCGGGCCCGGCGGCCAGTGCCAGGGCGGGCAGCACGAGCCCGTCCAGCCCCGGCGCGCCCAGCGCGGGGAACCAGCGCAGCCGGAAGGAGAACAGGGCGAGCAGCAGGGTGCCGAGCCAGAACGCGGGCACGGCCACGCCCAGGCCCTCCAGCAGGGCGACGGGGGTGCGCACCCAGCGCGGCCGGCCGGCGGTCAGCAGGGCCGCCGGGACGGCCAGCGCGACGGTCACCAGCACGGTGGCGCCCAGCAGTTGGAGGGTCGGGCCGAGTTGCTGGCCGATCGCGGTGCGCACCGGCAGGTGGAGTACGTAGGAGTCGCCGAGGTCGCCGCGCAGCACATGGCCGAGGAAGGTCAGGTACTGCACCGGCAGCGGCCGGTCGAGCCCGTACTCCCGGGTGATCTCCTCGCGCAGCCCGTCGCCGGTGCCGCGCAGGCCGGTGAGCAGGTCGACCGGGTCGCCGGAGGTGAGGTGCAGGGCGAGGAAGGCGAGCGTCACCGCGCCCCAGAGCACCAGGACGGCGCTGCCGAGTCGGCGCAGGGCTGCGCCGCCGAGGCGGTTCAGCGCGGCGCCGCCGGGGCGGCGGTCCGCCACGGCGCCGGTCACCGGGCGAGCCAGGCGTCGGCGAAGTTCGGGAAGCTCTGCTGCTCGAAGACGACGCCCCGCACCCGGGCGGAGGTGCCCAGCACGTAGGCGTTGCTGAACACCGGCAGGATCGCCGCGTCCTGGCTCACCTTCTGCTGAACGGCGGCGTAGAGGGTCTTCTGCCGCTGCACGTCGGTGGTCGCGAGCGCGTCGGCGAGCTGGGCGTCGACCTGGTCGTCGTGGTAGCGGGCGGCGTTGTTGTCGATCTTGGCGGTGGGGATGTGGGCGCTGCCGAAGACCAGCCGCAGCGCGTCCGGGGAGGAGTTGTTGGCGCTGCTGTTGAGCAGGTCGTAGTCCCCGGCCAGGACGCGCTTGACGTAGGTGCCGGTGTCCAGGTTCTGGTTGCGGATCTCGATCCCGAGGTCCTTCGCGGCGGCCTGGATCTGGGTGGCCAGGGCGGTGTACTGGCCGAAGTACTCGCCGATGTACAGGAAGTCCAGGCTCAGCCGCTTCCCGTCCCTGGTGCGGTAGCCCTCGCCGTCGCGCGCCGTCCAGCCGGCCTCGTCCAGCAGCTTCCCGGCGGCCGCCGCGTCGTACCGGTACTGGTCGGCGACGCCCGCCGCGTACTGGGGGGTGGACGGGGAGAGCGGTCCGGTGGCGGCCGGGAAGACGCCGAAGTAGAGCTTCTGGACGATCAGGTGCCAGTCGATGCCGTTGCGCAGCGCCCGGCGCAGCCGGACGTCGGCGAGCGGGCCCTTCTCGGTGTTGGGGTTCAGGCTCCACGGCACGCCGGGGGAGACGGCGCTCTGCACGGTGAACTTCGGGTCGGCCTTGAGCCTGGCGACGTTGACCGGGGCGATCGCGGCGGCGGCGTCGGCCTGACCGCTGGTCAGCGCGCCCTGGCGGGAGGAGCTGTCGGGGACGATCCGTACGGTGAGCCGGTCCAGGTGGGCGGCGCCCCGGTTGGCGGCGCCCTCGGGGGCCCAGGCGTAGTCGGCGCGGCGCTGGTAGGTGATGCCCTGCTGCGGGGTGAACCCCTCGGCGCTGGTGAAGGGGCCGGTGCCGACGATCTTCGAGCAGAGCGCCTTGGGGTCGCCGGCCAGGGTGGCGGGCGACTCGATGCCGAGGCTCGGGGAGGCCAGGCCGGTGAGGAACGAGGAGGCGGGCGCGGCGAGGGTGACCTCCACGGTCTGCGGGTCGACCACCCTGGCCGAGCGGTAGTTCTCGATCAGCTGGGCGGCGCCGGCGGACTTGGTGGCGGGGGCGACCACGTGGTCCAGGTTGGCCTTCACGGCGGCGGCGTCGAAGGCGGTGCCGTCGCTGAAGGTGACGCCGGTGCGCAGGGTGAAGGTGTAGGTCTTCTGGTCCTCGGAGATCTTCCAGGACTTCGCCAGCCAGGGCTGGACGGTGCCGCTGTCGTCCTGCCACACCAGGGAGTCCAGCGCGGCCCGGGAGAACAGGGCGTCGGCCTGGCCCTGGTGCGGGTCGAGGCAGGTCGGGCCGTAGGGGACGGCGAGGGTGAGGGTGCCGCCGGCCACCGGCCGGTCGCCGCCGGCGGCGTCGGCGCCGCCCGGTGTGGTCGCGGAGCCGGCGCAGGCGGCGGTCAGCGGGAGCACGGTGAGGGCGGCGACGAGGCCGAGTCTGGAGCGGAACCCCCTGCTGTGCACGGCGGTTCGGTGCCGGGTCGCGGTCCTGGCGGCGGCGGCGGGGGCGGCGGCGGGGGCGAGGGTGTCGGGGTGCGGTCGCATGGCGGGGCTTCTCTCCGAGGCGCGGACGGCGGCGGGGCCGCCGGGGACGGGTCGGGGTCGCCGCGAGGGCCGTCGCGCCGGCCGGTCAGTGGCTGCCGGGCCGCGCGGGGGCACAACGCGGCCGGGTACAGAGCGCGCTGTCGGTACGGGAGAGGTCGATCGCCCGGCGGGTGGCGGCGAGCAGCGGGCGCATGCCCGGCAGGCCACGCGTGGCGGACACCCCGTACTCCTAGGAGACCGGCTCCGGAACCGGAGCGCCGATGAATGGTCAGTTCTCGCCCAGGGACTGGCGCGAAACGATTCCCACTGACCCGGGTAGTTAATCAGACTGAACTAGGTTGTTCAATTGCCGTCCGCTCCATGGGAGGTGGAACCCGAGATGGCACCCGCCCCAGCAAGGCCCCTGGTGCGCAGCCTCCCCTGAAACTGAACTCATGAGTTCAGATCCGATTTAGCAAGCACCTGTGCGCTACTGTGAGGAACGTGAACGAACGTGAACTCCCGGGTACGGGCCGTGGCCGGATCGACAAGCGCAGCGCCATCCTGGACGCCGCGGTCAAGGTGTTCACGCGCGAGGGCTACGCCCAGGCGGGCATCGACGCCATCGCCGCGGCGGCCGGAGTGGCCAAGCCGACGCTCTACAACCACTTCGGGGACAAGGAGAACCTCTTCCGGGTGGTGATGCGGGACGGCGCCGAACGCACCGCCAACCGCATCGTCGCCGCCCTCGCCAGCCTCCCCGACGACGGACAGGACCTCGCGGCCGAACTGGAACGGGTGGCCCACCGCGTGGTCGAGTGCCAGCTCAGCGACGAGGGCTGGGCCCTGCAACGGCTGCTCTACGCCGAGGCCTCCCGGCTGCCCGACCTCTACGACCAGGTCGTGGCCCGCGGCTCCCAGCCCGTCCAGGACGTCCTGGCCGGCCGCCTCTCCAGCCTGGCCAACCGCGGCCACCTGGACCTCGACGACCCGGCCGTGGCGGCGGCCCAGTTCATCGCCCTGGTCTCCGGCAACCTCCCCGGCCTCTCCGCCCTCGGCACCCGGCCCGTCGCCCCCGCCGACCTCGCCACCGCCGTCCGCACCGGCGTCGACACCTTCCTGCGCGCCTTCGGCACCCCGCGCCGCCGTCCGGCCCGCCGCTCCTGACCGGCGGCGGCGCCCCCCGGACGATCGGCTTCATCGCCCTGTCATCGCCCGCTGCGATGGTCCTCCGGTGACCTGGGCCCACCACGCACCGCAACGGAGCGGGCGGGCGGGCCGACCTCGTGGGGAGGAAACGCCATGCAAGCACGAAAGATCGCCGCCGCGTCCGCCGGGCTCCTGCTGACGGTGGGGCTGACGGCGGCCCAAGGCGCCACGGCACAGGCGGCGACCACGCGCGTGGCCGCCCCGTGCGAGGGCACCTACACGATCGTCGTCGGGGGCACCGGCAGCTCCTGGAACAACGACGGCTTCTACGGCAACATCCAGCAGCACGTCGGCTACCCGACGCAGATCCCCAACGGGGCGAGCACCCGGGCGGGCGTCAGCGAGCTGAACCGGCTGGTCCGCGACCAGCGCGCGGCCTGTCCCGACCAGCACGTCAAGATGGCCGGGTACTCGCTGGGCGCCGGCGTGGTGCACGTGTGGGTGACCGAGAACTGGCAGACCTTCGGCAACGTCAACGCCATCCTGGTCGCCGACCCCAAGCGCCAGGGCCCGCCCGGGGCCAACGGCGGGGCCGTGCCGTTCGGCGGCATCATCGGCGCCCCGCTGGCGGGGGCCGACCGGTTCTTCGGCAACGTGCCGGTCAAGACGATCTGCCACTGGGACTACGTCTGCGACGAGTCCGCCGGCATCTGGACCTACCCGAACAACCACGTCAAGAACTACCCCGAAGACTTCAACATGGACCACCACAACGACGGCGCCAACGAGCAGTGGTACAACGGCGCCTGGTACCCGGCGAGCTGGTAGCCGCCCGTAGTCACCCGTAGCCGCCGGGCCCGCAACCGGCCCCCTCACCACCTGTCAGTGCCCGGGCGCCGCCCGGCCGCCGGCAGGTGGTGAGTCGTCTGCGGGGGGCGGTGGCGGGGGCCTGCGTCATCGGTCTGTCATCGCCCCTCCCTAGCGTGGCCGCGTACGGACAAAACCCTCGGATGACAGGGAAGGGACGGCCCGATGGCGCGGAGGGGACTCACAGCGAGGCTGCCGGTGGCGGTCTTGGCCGCGGTGGCACTGATGGGCACGACGGTGGCCGCCGGAGCACCGGCCGCCGGACCGGCGGCCACCGCCGGCGCACCGGACAAACCGACGATCCGCTACACCGAGTACGGCATCCCGCACATCATCGCCGCCGACCTGGCCGGGCTGGGGGAGGGCTACGGGTACGCCGCCGCCAAGGACAACATCTGCACCCTGGCCGACACCTACCTGATGGTCAACGCCCAGCGCTCCCGCTACCTGGGCCCGGACGGCAAGGCCAGCCCCGGCCAGAACCAGAACGTCACCACCAACCTCAACAGCGACCTCTACTTCCAGCGGATCAACGACAACCGGGTGGTGGAGGGGCTGATCGACCAGCCCGCGCCCAGGGGCCCGGAGCCGGAGGTCAAGGAGGCCATCCGCGGCTACGTCCAGGGCTACAACCGGTACCTGGCCGAGACCGGGGTCGGCAACATCACCGACCCGGCCTGCCGCGGCGCCGCCTGGGTGCGGCCGATCACCGAACTGGACGTCTACCGGCACGCCCATGCCGAGATCATCATGGGCAGCGCCGACCCGCTGGTGGACGGCGAGGTCAACGCCGCACCCCCGGGCGCCTCGGTCGCCGCCCAGCCCGGTGCCGCCCAGCCGGCCGCAGCCGCGCCGCAGCTCTCGCCGGAGGAGACCGGCAACCGGATCCGCGAGGCGATGGCCGCCGCCCGGCAGCAGGGCAGCATGGGCAGCAACGCCCTGGCGGTGGGCGCCCAGGGGGTGTCCGGGGGCACCAGCATGCTGCTGGCCAACCCGCACTTCCCCTGGCAGGGCAAGAACCGGATGTGGCAGGCCCAACTGACCATCCCGGGCCGCTTCAACGTCTCCGGGGCCAGCCTGCTCGGCCTGCCCGCCGTGAACATCGGGCACAACGACGACGTCGCCTGGAGCCACACCGTCGCCACGGTCGCCCCGTTCGGCCTGTTCGACGTCCAGGTGGACCCGCTGCACCCCACCAACTACCTGGTGGACGGCGTCTGGACGCCGATGACCTCGCAGCAGGTCGGGGTCGACGTGCTGAACCCGGACGGCTCGGTGGGCCGGGTCACCAGGACCCTCTGGGCCACCCGCTACGGCCCGATCACCACCTCGGTCCAGGGCATCCCGCTGCCCTGGGTCGTGAGCGCGCACGCGGTGCGGGACGCCAACATGGACAACCTGCGGGCGCTGAACACCTGGTTCCACCTCGACCAGGCCAAGGACGTCAACGAGGTGGTGAACGTCCTGGAGACCACCGAGGGCGTCCCCTTCTTCAACACCGTCGCCTCGGACCGCAAGGGCAACGCGCTCTACGCGGACATCCAGGCCACCCCGAACATCACCGACGCCCACGCGCAGTCCTGCCTCACCCTGACCGGCCAGATCCTGTTCAACCAGTCGCTGCGGCAGCCCAACGTGCCACCGGTGTCGATCTTCGACGGCAAACGCAGCGAGTGCGACTGGCCGAACGACCCGAACGCCGTCGCGCCGGGGCTGATGGACCCGCACCGGCAACCGCGGCTGATCCGCTCCGACTTCGTGGGCAACGCCAACGACAGCGCCTGGCTGGCCAACCCCGAGCAGCCGCTGTCCTTCCCCCGGGTGATGGGCGACAGCGCGGCGCCCCGGACGCTGCGCACCCAGCAGCTGATCCTCACCGCCCAGAACCGGATCAACGGCACCGACGGCCTGCCGGGCCGGGGCTTCACCCCGGAGACCATGCGGCAACTGCTGTTCTCCGACCACAGCAGGGCGGCCGACCTGGCCCTCAACGCCACCGTGAGCGCCTGCCAGGGCGCGCCGTTCGGGCTCGTGCTGGTGGACGGCAACCTGGTCAACATCAGCGAGGCGTGTCCGATCCTGGCCGCCTGGAACCACGACTTCACGCCGGACAGCCGGGGTTCCTGGCTGTTCGAGAACGTCTGGTTCCTCCTGGGCGGCGGGCAGGCGATCGAGAAGCTGCCCTGGCGGGTGCCCTTCGACCCCAAGGACCCGGTGCACACGCCCAATTCGCTGGACGCCGGCAACGACGTCGTCCGCAACTCGGTCGCCCGGGCCGTGCTCTCCCTGCGCAACGCCGGCATCGCGCTGGACGCGCGGCTGTCGGACGTCCAGAAGGTCACCCGCAACGGCGAGCAGATCCCGGTCCCCGGCGCGATCCACGAAACGGGCGTGCTGAACGTGGTCACGCCCGGCACGGTCGACGGCAAGTTCGACATCACCTTCGGTTCCAGCTTCATCCAGGAGACCCGGTTCACCGCCGACGGGCCGCCGCAGGCCTCCTCGGTGCTGGCCTACTCCCAGTCCGCCAACCCGAACTCGCCGCACTACGCCGACCAGACCAAGCTGTTCTCGACCGGCCAGTGGGCGCCCGAGCGCTACACCGAGGAGCAGATCGCGGCCTCACCGGCCCTGGAGGTCAAGGTCCTTGACTGAGCCCCCGGCCGAGACCGCGCCGCACCCGACCACACCCACGAGGGGGACCACCATGACGAGGACACCGCACCGCCGGCGAAGGCTGGTGGCCCTGCTGGCCGCCGTCGCCGGCATCCTCGGGACGGCCACCACGGCCGCCCCGGCCGCTCCTGCCCAGGCCACCGCTCCGGCCCGGGCCACCGCCGCCGTCGGCACCGGGCTACCGCCGCGGATGACGGACGGGTACGGCCTGACCCAGGTCGACACGAGCGTGGGCGGCCCCACCAACTTCTACCTCACCGTCACCACCCCCGAGGTCACCGGCAAGCACCACATCAAGATCATCCTGCCGAGCGGCTACGGCGACGACCCGACCCGGCGCTACCCGGTGCTGTACTTCCTGCACGGTTCGCCCGACGACCCGATCCAGCAGAACTACCCGGCCCTGACCACGTCCAACGCGATGATCACCGTCATCCCGGACGGCGGCGCCCGCGGCTGGTACGCGAACTGGCTCAACCAGAACACCCAGCTCGGCGCCCAGAACTGGGAGAACTTCCACCTCAACCAGGTGATCCCGTTCATCGACGCCAACCTGCGCACCGTCGCCACCAAGAAGGGCCGCGCCGTCGCCGGGGTCTCCATGGGCGGGTTCGGCGCCCTCCACTACGCCCAGGACCGCCCCGACCTGTTCAGCCAGACCGCGTCCCTGTCCGGGGACATCGACCTGTCGGCCGACTCCATGGACCTGCGACTGGCCGTCGTCGCCTCCCTCATCGACGCCCAGGGCGCGCTCTGCGGCTCGGCCACCGGGTCCTGCGGTGACCCGAACAACGACCCCTACAAGCCGGGCGTGGACAGCGACGCCCTGTTCGGCACCCCCTACCCGGTGTTCAACGCGGACTGGCGGTGGAACGCGGCCGACCCCTCCCAGCACATGGACCGGCTCGCCGGCGTCGGGGTCTCCATCTACGTCGGCAACGGACACGGCTCGCCCACCGACCTGGAGTTCTGGCTCGAAGGCGCGTCCAAGCACGTCAAGGAGCACATGGACGCCCTGGGCATGCCCTACTACTACGTCGACTACGGCGACGGCTCCGCCTGGGGGAGCCAGTGCAACGGCGGCCACAACGCCTACTGCTGGGAACAGGACCTCCGGGACCTGATCCCCCGGCTGGAGCGGGCCTTCGCCTCCTGACCCTTCCTGAGCCTTCCTGAGCCTTCCTGACCGTGCCGGCCGTGCCGGGTGGTGCGGCTACGGGCCCCACCGGGAACCTCCCCGGTGGGGCCTCGCCGTACCGTTCGCCGGGCGGGCTCAGGCCCCGCGCAGGATCAGCCGCTGCGTCCGCCGCAGCACGGGGCTCGGCGGGACCCCCAGCTCGTCGGCGAGCCTGCGGCGGGTGCGGTCGAACACGGCCAGCGCGTCCGCCTGGCGTCCGCCGCGGAACAGCGCACCCATCAGCATCGCCGCCACCGGCTCGTTCAGCGGGTGCTCCCCGGACAGCGCCATCAGCTCCGCGATCGCCCCGGCGTACTGCCCCAGCCGGAGCCGCCACTCCGAACGCCGCTGGGCGACGGTGATCCGACGCTCGGTCAGCCGCAGCCGCTCCAGTTCGGCGAGCGGGCCCGGCAGCCCGGCCAGCGGCTCCCCGCGGAACAGGTCCAGCGCCCGGGAACAGAGCCGGACCGCCTCCGACAGGTCGCCCGCCCGGTGGGCCGCCCCGGCGGCGGTGACCAGCTCCTCCATCCGGGCCAGGTCCACCTCGGTCGCCCCGGCGACCAGGCGGTAGCCGTACCGGTCGTGCTCGATCACCGAGCCCGGACAGTCCCCGAGGCGCAGGGCCTTGCGCAGCCGGTACACATGGACCGGCACCACATTGGTGACCGGCGGCTCCGACCCCCACACGCCGTCCAGCAGCTCCTGCTGGCTGACGGTCCGTCCCCGGTGCAGCGCCAGCGCCGCCAGCACGGCCTGCTGACGCAGGTGCCCCAGGTCCAGGTCCCTCCCGCCGTGCTGCGCCCGGAGCGGGCCGAGCACCGAGATCCGCACCTTCGCGGCGGCCGTCCGGACCGTGGCGCCGTTGGGCACCGACGCCGACCCGGGTGCCGAAGCCGAAGCCGACCCCGGCGTACGGGGGCCGCGGCCGGGCGCCACCAGTCCGCAGTCGAAGGCGTGCACGATGGCGGCGGCCCGGTCGCGCAGCCCGAGCTTCCCGAGGACCCGCGCCAGGGCTCCGGCCACCGCCTCCTCGGTGACGGCGAGGGCGGCCGCGATCTCGTCGTCTCTCAGACCGCAGCCGACCGCCCGGAGCACCGCGCGCTCCTGGTCCCCGAGTTCGGCGCTGCTCGGCCGGGTGGTGGTGGCGGTCGTCGACATCGCTGCTCCCTGCACTCCGCGCCGCCCGGTCCGGCCGGCGCCGTCGACAAGGTAGTGGCGGCCCCGCCGGGCCCGGAATCCGGAACGATCCGGAGTGGCACGCGGGACGCCCCCCGGTGCGCCGCGGCGCTCAGGGGCAGTCGACGAGGGCCGGGCGGTCCTTGGTGCGGACGGCCGGGAGCCAGGCGGCGGCGGTGTCGGGGAGGTGGACCCGGTACCAGAGGGTGGAGGTGCGGTCCTCCTCGTCCACGATGGGCAGGCCGGTGGTGAGCCGGCAGTCGGCGTCGAGGGTGTCGCCGTGCCAGACCCGGGTGGGCACCACGTTGTCGGCCGTGTACGGGCGGTGCGGGTCGACGGCCAGGCCCAGGCTGCACGCGGGGTCGCGGTCGGCGCGGTCCTGGCAGCTGCGCTCGGCGTTGAAGACCCGGATCCGGCCGGGGTGCCCGGGCGACTCGGCGCGCGGCCAGAGCGCCGCGGCGGAACCGGCGGCCGTCGCGGCGGCGACCAGCGCGAGCAGGGCCAGGCGCAGCCGCGGGCGGCTGCGGCGGCGCGGCCGCCGTCCGGACCGGTGGTCACGGATCCGGGCCAGCAGGCTCTCCGCGGTGTGCGGGGCGCGGGCGGCGTGGCTCGGGGCGAGGCAGTCGGCGGCCAGCTCGCGCCAGAACGGCGGGACGTCGGAGGCCAGGCGCAGCGCGGCGCGGCCCTCGGCGTACTGCTGGGCGGCGGCGCTGCGCGCGGTCGGGGTGGCGCCGGGGAAGGGCGGGACGCCCGCGGCGAACACCTCGTGGATCACGATGCCCAGCGCCCAGATGTCGGCGGTGGTCCGGATCTTGACGCCCTGCTCGCCGAGCGGCTCCTTCCACCGCTCCGGCGGGAGGTAGTCGGGGGTGCCCATCGGGGCGCAGTGGCCGTGGGTGCCGGTGAGTTCGATGGCGAGGCCGAAGTCGGAGAGGCGGACCTCGCCGTCCCGGCCGATCAGGACGTTCTCGGGCTTGAGGTCGGTGTGCACCCAGCCGGAGCGGTGCAGGTGGGCCAGGCCCTCGCAGATGCCGGCCACGATCCGGCCGCCCCGGTCCTCGTCGACGCCGGTGGCGAGCAGTTCGCGCAGGGTGCACCGGGCGCGCTCCATGACCAGGACGATCGCGCCGTCCAGCGCGGGGTGGTCGGGGGCGGCCAGGGTGAGGGTGTCGAGCAGCGGGACCAGCCGGGGGTGCGGCGCCGTCCGGGCCAACTCGACCTCGCGGCGGGCGGCTTCGGCGACGCTGCGGGCCTGGCGGGGGGCGAGCCCGGCGGTCGGCAGCACCTTGAGTGCGACCGTGCCGTCCGCGTCCCCTCCGTCCCCTCCCTCGGTGCCGCCCGTCCCGCTCCGGCGCGCGGCGTAGACGGTCGCCCAGCCGCCCTCGCCGATGAGCCCCGTCACGGTCCACTCGCCGACCCGGTGGCCGGGTGGCAGCAGGTCCTCGCCGTCCCCGTAGAAGGCCGGATCGTGCATACTCGCTGCCCTCCCTACCGTTCCCTACCGTCCGGGCCCGGCGTCTCGGGGCGCGGCAGCAGCGCGAGGTGCTCCTCGCGGACGATGCCGAACTTCAACGCCAGCCCGACGACGGCCTCGCGCTTGCCGCTGCGGCGGTCCGGGCGCCCCGCGCCGTCGGGCAGCTCGACGCGGAGCTTCTCGTCGGCGAGGTAGTCGAGGTGGGAGCTGACCGCACGCGCGGTCAGCCGGGCGCAGGCGGGGTGGCTGCGCAGCCGCGCGACCACCTGGGGGGTGGTGGGCACGGCGGCGGGGGAGAGGTCGCGCAGCCACGGCTCGCAGAGCGCGACCAGCACCAGGAAGTAGGTGGCCGTCTCGTCCAGCGAGTACGCCGTCATGGTGCGGCTCTCCCAGGAGCCGCCGCGGGCGTGCGGGTCGAGGTAGACGTGGTCGGGCGCGAACACCTGGAAGGACAGCGGGGTTTCGCGCCGCGAGGGCAGCACCACCCGGGCGAACTCGAAGGGGATCGGCGCGCCGATCCGGCGCGGCGGCACCCGGAGGTACTCGCCGGCGCCCTCCGGGTTCTCCACCAGGTAGGCGTGGGTGTTGCTGAGGTTGCTCAACTGCCAGTGGTCGTCCGTCGCGTGGATCTCCCCGGCCAGCCGGGACACCGACTCGTCGCCGAGCCGGAGCTCCACCGGCGTACCGGCCGAGCCCCGCCCGAAGCGCGCCCGCTCCCCGGGCCCGAGCCGCAGCGTCACCGCTTCGTCGCCGTTCCCCTCCGGCAGGTGGACGAGAATCCCACTCACCGTTCCCCCGTCCCGCGCACTGCTGTCCTGTGCCGCACCCCGACCGTTGCCCTGACGGACGGAACGTTACCTCCTTGAGCATGACAATAAACAGAATGGTGGTGCAGGCCACGTGACGGCGCGGACCGGCAGGCCGTGCCTGCCGATCCGCGCCGCCGGGGACTGCCGGGGGTGTCAGCCCACGGCGGGGCCGGCGGTGGTGTTGAGCCAGGCCCAGTCGGACCAGGTGGAGAAGCCGGTCTGCCACTTGTGGTAGACGCCGGCGCTGCTGGCGCCGAAGACCTCGATCCGGCCGTCGGCGTTGGCGGCGGCGAAGATCTCGGTGCCGCCGCCGCCGAAGCCGTCCCACTGGCCGTAGGGCGCGTTCACGCCGGTCTGCCAGATGTGCTGCGCGGTGGTGCCGTTGATGGCGAAGGCCTCCACCCGGCCGTCCGGGGAGCGCTCACTGGTGATCCGGGAGTCGGCCGGTCCACCGGCGGCCTCCCAGCCGGACCAGGTGGTGGGGTTGGTCTGGTACTTGTGGAAGACGCCGGTGGGGCCGGAGGCGAGGACTTCGAGGCGGCCGTCCTCGTTGTGGTCGACGGTGAGGGTGCGTCCGCCGCCGCCGAAGGTCTCCCAGGCGGACCAGCCGCCGCTGGGGGCGGTCTGCCACTGGTGCTGGAAGGTGGTGCTGTTGAGCGCGAAGACCTCCAGTCGGCCGTCGGGCGCCTTGCCGAGGCGGACCTCGCTGTCGGCCGGTCCGCCGCCCGCCGATTCCCAGTCCGACCAGCCGCTGTTCGGCGCCGTCTGGTACTTGTGGAAGAGGCCCGCCGGTCCGGAGGCGAAGACCTCCAGGCGTCCGTCCTGGTTGGCACCCGCCGCGAGGTCGTGGCCGCCGCCGCCGAAGGTCTCCCAGTTCGACCAGGTGCCGGAGGGTGCGAGCTGGTAGCGGTGTTGGAGGGTGCTGCCGTTGAGGGCGAACATCTCCAGGCGTCCGTCCGCGTTCGGGCCGATGGCCAACTCGGCGCCGCCCGGGCCGCCCAGGGACTCCCAGTCCGACCAGGCGCCGTTCACCGCCGTCTGCCAGGCGTGCGAGACACCGTTCGTGCCGGCCGCGAACACCTCCAGGCGGCCGTCCGCGCCGCGCGCCGACACCACCTTCCCGGACTTCGCCGGGTAGACCAACGGCGCCGGGCCCGGGTCGTGGTGGCCGAGCCGGTCCACCGCGGCCTGCGCCGCACCGAGGTAGCGCTCGTGCGCGCGCTGGTTGTAGGTCGACCAGGGCTGCCAGTTGGTGCCGCCGTTGGAGATGCGGTACGCCGCGTCGGCGTTGCACTGGGCGTCGAAGGCGCAGGCGTCGCTGACCTCGGGGTGCCAGTAGTCGTTGATCTCCCACAGGCCGCGGTCGCGGGACGGCGGGGTGTTGTTCTGGACGTTGGACGCCGAGGGGTTGCAGCTGGACTCGGCCATGCCGACGGCGATCGCGGTGACCAGGGCGTCGCCCCGGAAGCCCGCGTTGTAGCCGACCTCGGCGCACAGGTCGATGCCGGTGGCGGCCGGCGCGGGCGTGGCGCCCGCCGTCAGGCCCGCCGCCACGCCCAGCGCGGTCAGCGCGGACAGCAGGACGCGGCGGGGCGCCCGACGGGCGCGTGGTGTGCTGGTCACGTGAGCTCTCCTCAGTTGACGGCGGGGCCGGCGGTGGTGTTGAGCCAGGCCCAGTCGGACCAGGTGGAGAAGCCGGTCTGCCACTTGTGGTAGACGCCGGCGCTGCTGGTCCCGAAGACCTCGATCCGGCCGTCGGCGTTGGTCGCGGCGGTGATCCCGGTGCCGCCGCCTCCGAAGGTGTCCCACTGGCCGTACGGGGCGTTCAGTCCGGTCTGCCAGATGTGCTGCGCTGCGCTGCCGTTGATGCCGAAGACCTCGACGCGGCCGTCCGCCGTCGGCTGGCTGGTCAGCCGGGAGTCGGCCGGTCCGCCCGTGGGCTCCCAGCCGGACCAGGTGGTGGGGTTGGTCTGGTACTTGTGGAAGACGCCGGTGGGGCCGGAGGCGAGGACTTCGAGGCGGCCGTCCTCGTTGTGGTCGACGGTGAGGGCGCGTCCGCCGCCGCCGAAGGTCTCCCAGGGGGACCAGCCGCCGCTGGGGGCGGTCTGCCACTGGTGTTGGAAGGTGGTGTTGTTGAGCGCGAAGACTTCGAGGCGGCCGTCGGGGGCCTTGCCGAGGCGGACTTCGCTGTCGGCGGGGCCGCCGCCGGCCGATTCCCAGTCGGACCAGCCGCTGTTGGGTGCGGTCTGGTACTTGTGGAACAGGCCCGCGGGGCCGGAGGCGAAGACCTCCAGGCGTCCGTCCTGGTTGGCCCCCACGGCGAGGTCGTGGCCGCCGCCGCCGAAGGTCTCCCAGTTCGACCAGGTGCCGGAGGGTGCGAGCTGGTAGCGGTGTTGGAGGGTGCTGCCGTTGAGGGCGAACATCTCCAGGCGTCCGTCCGCGTTCGGGCCGATGGCCAACTCGGCGCCGCCCGGGCCGCCGAGGGACTCCCAGTCCGACCAGGCGCCGTTCACCGCTGTCTGCCAGGCGTGCGAGACGCCGTTGGCCCCGGCCGCGAACACCTCCAGGCGGCCGTCGGCGCCGCGGGCCGACACCACCTTCCCGGACTGCGCCGGATACACCAGCGGTGCCGGACGCGGACCGGTCCCCGGTCGGCAGGGCATGGTGATGCCGCGGTCCGCGAGGTAGGGGACGGGGTCGGTGCGCACGGTCGCGTTGGCGTCGGCCCAGACCCGCAGGTGCAGGTGCGGTCCGCTGGCCTGGCCCTCGCTGCCCATCAGCGCGATCTGCTGACCGGCCGTCACGTGCTCGCCGACGGCCACGTCCCGCTCGCGCATGTGCCCGTACTCGGTGATGGTCCCGTCCGGGTGCAGGATGCGGATCCACTGGCCGTAGCCCTGTGCCGGCCCGGAGGCCGTCACCTCGCCGTCGCCCACCGCGTAGATCGGGGTGCCGTAGTCGTTGGCGATGTCGATGCCGTTGTGCTCCTGGCTGTAGCCCTGGGAGATCTGGCCGCGGGCCGGGCAGGACGCCGCGAACCCGGCCACCGCCGTCGGCGCGGCCCCGGCGGGCGCGGCCGGTACGGCCACCGGCAGCAGCAGCGCGGCCGCCATCAGCGCCAGCCGGGGAAGGGAGCCCGGCACCGCTCGGCCCCTCACGCCGTACACCGGCGGCGAGCCCTACGACCGGGGTGGTGCGCGGTCATCCTGACCTCCTGAAGACGCGTGGCAGCGGCCCCTCCGGACCGCCCGGGGCACGCTAACCACCCGCCACCCACCCCGGAACCCGGAACCATCCGGACTGACACCACCGCCCCGCCCCACCGACACTGCCCCCCGGGCGCGAGGACGCCGCCCCGTCTCCTCCCGGCAGGCCGCGACACGTCATCGGGTGAACCCACCGGAACGACACGCCCCACGCCTTGCCGAAATTCCGGAGGGAAATGACCGAGAACGCCGTGCGCCAAGGTCTGTTCGATTGACCCTCATAAAGGCGTTCCGGATACTGATCGAGCACGACGCAACGGAAACTCGTTGTGGAGCGGACTCCGATTATTCATGTGATCCGACTGGGGAGAATCCATGTTCTCGAATGTCAAGAAGGTCGTGGGCTCGATGGCCATGGCCTTCGCCGCGGCGGCCACCCTCACCGTGGCGGTGCCGTCCGGCAGTGCCTTCGCCATCGACCACATCCCGTGCGACGGGAGCCGTAATGACTTCCTGAAGATCTGGTCGCACCTGGACGGTCGCGACAGCGTGGACTGCTATGCGAACGGTGGGGAGATCGGCTTCGGCGGGTGGTGGGTCGACCGGATCTCCACCGGGAACAACGACCTGGTCTACTCCGACGCCAACGGCGACTCGGTGCGGGTCAACCGTTGGACGGACATCTCGTACCCGAACCACCCGCCGAAAGTGAACTCCATCAAGATCCTCTGACGAACCGGCGGAGCGGGCCCCCGAACGGCAATTCTCCGACCGTAGTACCGCCACTCCCGGAAGAACCCGGGACTTGGGTCGCCGTCGAACTCTCCGTAACGTGAATTCGCTCCCCCCGGCTCACCGGTGCCGGCCACCCCCTCCGGGCGCGGCCGGCACCGGCCTGTGCTGCCGTGCTCTTCCGGGGCCGGTGGCTGCTCCTACGTCAGCGCGTCGCTGCCGCCGAGCGGGGTCCAGGTGAGCGCCAACCACGCGCCCGTGCTCCCCTTCTGCGCGGTGACCCGGATCGTCTGCCCCTTCTTGACGGGGACGACCACGCTGTCGCCCGGGAACGTGCCGTTGTCCTTCCACCCCGACTGGGCGGTCGAGGACTGGTAGTCCACGCCGCCGACGTTGACGGTGATGCGGTGGTGGGCGTGCAACTGCCAGGCGCTGGACGACGTGTCCGCCCGCAGGCTCTGGAGCCGGACGTGGACGAATCCGTCGCCGCCCGCGGCCGTGTAGGTGCGGTCGGCGAAGCCCGACAGGTAGTCCGAGAACAGTGTCTGGGCGGCGCCGATGGCGGTCACGGCCTGTTCCACGGCCAGCTTGCTCTTGACGGTGACGGTGCCGGTCGTGGTCCCGTCGGCGGCGTAGATCTTCGCCGCCTTGAGGGAGTAGCCGGAGTCGATGGTGACGTCCCGGTTCGCGGTGACCGTGTTGTTGGCGGTGACCGGCTGCTTGAAGTCGACCTTGCTCTGGAGGTTGACGGTGCCGGTCGTGCTCCTGCCGGAGGACCAGATGTGATCGGTCCGCAGGACGTACGCGGACTCGACGATCACGTCGGCTTTCGCGGTGACGGTGCCGTTGGCGTTGAGGGCACCGCTGGTCGTGAGGGTGGTGGCGTTGACGCCGCCGTTGGCGTTGATCTGCCCGGCGACGGTCAGGGTGTTGCCGGTGGTGACGGTGACGTTGCCGTCGAAGGTGGTGGCGCCGATCGTGGTCTTCTTCCCGGCTTTGTTGTCGGCGGTGAAGGTCTCCGTCACCGTCACCTTGTCGCTCGCCGTCACCGTCCTGGCGACGATGTCCGGGTCCTTCACCGTGACCGTCGTGGACAGGTAGTGGTGGACGTCCTGGCCGTCGGCGCCCTTGGTGCGGGCGTCCAGGACGAACGTGGTGGTGTCGGTGAGTTCGTGGGTCTGGTGGCTGAGGCCGGTGACCTTCACCGGTGCGCCCTCGTCCCAGGACAGCCAGTACTCGGTGCCCGCCTCGCTGCCCTCCCACCGCAGGGTCGCCCTGCCCTTGTTCGCCACCCGCGGCTGCACGCTGGAGAACGCGCGGAAGAAGAACGCGGAGGCGTCCTCACGGTGTTTCCCGACCTCGGGCGTGTCCACGGGGCGGTCCTCCCAGTCGTTGTCGGTGGCGGTGTGGGCGGTGACGGTGAGCCGGACGTCGCCGGGGGTGCGGGCGACGGGGATGGCGGAGATCTTGAGCGTGAAGCGGCGGCCCGCGTCGAAGGTGACCTGGTTGCCGGGGGCCTCGGGGGTGCAGACGAAGGTGAGGGAGTTCTCCTTCGAGGGGCGCTGGACGATCAGCCAGGTGCCCTGCCCGCCGTCCTGGTTGCCGTCGATCGGCACGGGGTTGTCCGTGAGGTCGGTCGGCGCCGTCCCGATGGGCAGGGACACGGTGATGGAGCGGCACTCGACGTCGGGGCTGCCGTCGGGCTTGGAGAAGGTCAGGCGCAGGACGCCGTTCTTGGTCTTGCTCGGCGTGGAGACCGGAAGGGGGTTCGGGCTGGGCACGCACTCGGCCTGGAGGCGGCCGTCGGGCGCGAGCGGACTGGTTGCCATGGGATGGGGGCGCCTCGGGTCGTCAGCTGATGGTCACGTCGCCGGTGAAGTCCGTCGTGCGGGCCCACGTCCTGCGGGCGTCGGTCCGGTCGGCGGTGAAGGTGTCGTGGACGGCGAGCCTGTCGGCGGCGGTGAGGGTCCTGGCCAGGACGTCCGGGTCCTTCACGGTGACGGTGGTCGAACGGTAGTGGTGCACCGTCTGGTTGGCGGCGTTCCGCGTCTGCGCGTCGAGCACGAAGGTCGTCGTCCGGGTGAGCGCGTGGGTGGTGTAGGTGAGCGGGACGGTGGAGGGGAGCCGCTTCGCGGGCTCGTCGTCCCAGTAGAGGTAGTACTCGCTGTTCTGCGGGGTGCCCTCCCACTCCAGGACGGCGCTCTGTCCGTGGGCGACCCGGCCGACCCGGCTGGAGAAGTTCCGCACGTAGAACTCGTTCGCGAGCTTCTCGACCACCGGCACCCCGGTCGGCCGGTCCGCCCAGTCGGTGCTCCCCGAGCCGGGCCGCGTCGTCTCCGTCACGGTCAGCCGGGCGGCCCCGACCGTGCGGTTGACCGGGATGTTCGACAGCAGCAGCGTGAACTCCCGCCCGGCGCCGAAGGTGGTCTCGCCGGACGGCGGGGTGCAGGTGAAGGTGATCGAGGTGACCTGCCCCGGTGCCGTCGGCTCGGGCGGCACGGTGGTGCGCTCGATGTCCCACTCCGGCCCGCCGTTGTCGCGCGGGTAGTCGTCGATGTCGTCGGCGTGGGCCGCGTCGGTGTTGAGGGACAGGTCGCCGGCCGCGGTGCCCACCGGAACGGTGACCCTGAGCGCGCGGCACTTGACGTCCGCGCTCCCGGCCGGCCTGCGGAAGGTCAGGAAGACCGTCGCCCGCTTGGTCTCGGTGGCGGTGGAGACGGTGACCGGGTCGGGGTTGGTGTCACAGACCAGGTCGAGCAGGGCCCCCGCGGCGGCCATGACCTCGATCACTCGCCCACCACCGCCACCGGCAGCACGGTGCTGCGCCGCGCGTAGGCGCCGGAGCCGGTCGCCGTCTCGTCGCTGATGCGCAGCTGGACGGTGCCGGGCGGGCCGGTGAGCGGGATGCGTTCCAGGACGAGGGTGAAGTCCTCCCGGTCGTCGAACCCGGCCTTGCCGCGCGGGCCTTCGGGGGTGCAGGTGAACACCGTGCGGCCGGGCTCCGGGGTGGTCGCGCGGATGTGCCAGCCGCGGCCGTGCGGGGCCCGGTAGGCGGTGTCGATGCGCTCGGCACGGGCGGTGAGGGCGTCGGCCCCGTCCCCGATCGGCACCTCGACGGTGATGCTGCGGCAGTCGGGGACGCCGTCCGCGGCCGGGTTGCGGGTGACGGCGATCTCCAGCCGGGCCTGCCGGGGGTGGCCCGCGGTGGCCCGGACGAGGTCGGGCGGGGAGGTGGTGAGGGTGTAGCGGAGCAGGTCGGTCGTGGCGGTCACGGCCATGCGGCGCGGTCCTTCCGGTGGTGGGTGGCGGCCAGGGTCGGGGTTCGGCGGGTCAGCGGACGAGCGGTCGGCGGGTCAGCGGGCCGGGGGGTTCGGCGCGGCCGGGTGGAGCTGGAGGTAGCCGGCCCGGGCGGTGGGCGCCGGGTCGTCCGGGTGGCTGAGGTGGTCGGCGGGGAACAGCGGCCGCTCGTCCCAGTCCAGGTCGTCCGTGGCGGTCGCCTGCGGCTGGGCCCAGCTCCAGGTGCCGTAGCGGGCGGACAGCGGCGGCAGGAGGAGGGCGGCGTCGTCCGGGTCGCAGGTGACGGCGAAGCGCCGCATGCCGAAGACGCCGTCGGCGCCGGTGGTGAGGCGCAGGCGGACGTACCGCGCGGGGACGGCCTCGTCGAGGGTGTGCTCGTTCACCGCCTGCTCGGCGTCGTAGGGCAGGTGCCGCCAGCCGTTCGGCTCGCCGCGCTCCGAGTACTCCAGCACCGGGTTCCCCGGCCGGTGGGAGCCGTCGGCCGTGCCGGTGAGCAGGGAGTACCCGGCGAGCCGCTGGACCGACCCGAGGTCGAGCACGACGGTGCTCCCGGCGGCCGGTGCGCCGAGGCTGCGGAACTCGGCCGCCGCCGGGGCGCGTCCGGCGATGTTGCCGAGCGGGTGCGCCGGGTCGACGGCCATGGTGGTGTCGAGGCGGCGCAGGTCGCGCGTGGTGGCGAGCAGCGGGTTGAGCCGGAACGAGGCCCGGATGGCGCCGAGCGCGCGGTGCACCTGCTCGGCGTCCAGCCGCAGGGCGTGCACGGGCAGGATGTCGGTGGTGGCGTGCACCGGCAGGTGCGGGTGGGCGATCATGGTGACGCGCCGGAAGCGGCGCCGGACGGGCGGGCGCGCGGGCAGCGCGAGGTCGCCGCCGTCGGTGACCGGGTCCAGGTAGTCGCTGTCGGCGGCCGGGTCGAGCGCGCGCAGCAGGCCGTAGTCCACCCGCTCGCCGGGCGCGCCGGCGAAGTAGCCGATCAGGCCGTCGTCGAGGCGCTCCGGGTCGCCGAGCCGGATGTTCCAGTCCTCGTCCTCGTGGGCGCCGGTGACCGGTTCGAGGACGGTGTCCCAGGACGGGTCGGTCGGCAACTGGTGGTGGAGTTCGAGGTCGAGGGTGGCGTGGACCAGGGCGACCGGCCGCCCGATCAGCCGGGCGGGCAGCGGCCCGGACTCGGGCGCGGTGTCGACGATGCCCGCGACGCTGCGGTCGACGGTGGCGACGAGCGCGCGGAACGCCCCGGCCGAGTCCGGCCGGTCGATCAACCCGGCCAGGAAACCGGCGAGTTCGGGATGGTCGGCGAGGAGCCGGGGGTCGGTGTGCCCGGTGTACGGGGAGTGCGGCAGCGGGACGCACCTGGCGGCCTCGCCGGAGTCCGGGGTGAGCACGATCCGTACGTCCCCCACGGCCGCGCCGTCCGGTGCGTACACGCCGAGGGCCTGGTCGAGGTGGTTGACCAGCAGCCAGCCGGCCAGGCCGTCGCTGCGCCCGGACGGCTCCTGGGTGAAGGCCAGCCGGGTGTCCTGGAGCAGCCGGGGCGGCAGCTGGACGAAGCGCTCGGGGTTGACCGGCGCGGGGTCGGTGTACAGCGGTCGGCTCGGGGTGACCGAGGCGGTGAGCACCGGGTACTGGTCGTACCAGGTGCCGCCGTCGCCCGAGGTGACCAGGTCGACGCAGCGGCCGAAGCGGTCGAGCAGGCGCAGGTCGGTGAGGAACAACTGCCCTGCGCGGATGGGCTGGTGGCGGTCGGTGAACGCGCCGGTCGCCGGGTCGGGCACGTGGTTCTGCGGCCCGGCGAGCCCGGCGACCGCGCCCTCGACGGGCACCTGCGCGCCGCCGTCGAGCTGCAGCAGCCAGTCGTTGAACCCGTCGAGCGTCTGCGACAGCACGTCCAGCGGCTCCAGCTCCCGGCGCAGTCCGGCCAGCGCGGCGCGGTCGGCGCCCGGGTGGCTGGCCCGGTAGCGGGCGAGCTGTTCGCGCAGCACGTACACCGTGGTGGGCGCGAGGTAGGCGCGGGAGCGGAAGAGGCGGTTGAGGACGTCGCCCTCGCTCTCGAAGTCCGCCGCCAGGGTGCCGGTGCCGTCCCAGGTGTAGTGGTGGGCGTCGATGCCGTCATCGGGCGGGCTGAACGTCCAGTGCGTGGTGCCGTCGCTGCGGTAGGGGGTGGGGAACCAGCTGAGCTTCCACATCAGCGTCATCGGCAGCCAGGGCTGCCGCCAGGGCGCGGTGTACTCGGCGAGCGGACCGCGCGCGCGGGTGGCCGGGCTCTCCACGACGGCGTGCAGCGCGGTGCGGGCGCCGTCGGCGGTGCGGGCGGCGCGCTCCAGGAGGGCGAACTCCTTGAGCAGTGCCGCGCAGGCGGCGGGCAGGCCGGTGAGGCCGGGGTCGGGCGGACTCGCCTCGACCGGGCTCCAGGAGGAGCCGATCATCACCTCGCGCAGCAGGTCGGTGCCGAGTCGGCAGGGCAGCGGGTTGTCGCGGTCGCGGGTGAGCGGGACGGTGCCGCCGCCGCTGCCGTTGATCAGCAGGACCGGGTCGGCGGGCTTGTAGAAGGCGTCACCGGGCTGCCACCGGAGCTGCAGGCCCGGGTCGAGGCCCCGCTCGGCGGCCCAGGTGTCGGCGACGTCCTGGAGGTCCTGGCCGGGCTCGGGCCACGGGATCAGGCCGCGGAGTTCCTCGATGCGTCGCAGGGCGTCGTCGGCGTCCTTGGCCGGGCCCTCGTTGGCGGGCTCCAGCAGCCGGTCGCACTCGTCGTCGAACCCCTCGGGCAACTGCGAGGGCCGCTCGCCCTCCGGCAGGTGGCGCAGCCAGTGCAGGGCCCACACCCGCCACTGGTGCTCGGTCAGTTCACGCAGTCGGGAGTCGTGTTCGGCCTGGTCCGCGTTGAGTCGGGCCAGCCACTCCGGCGCGACGGCCGGCGCCCGGCGACTCCCGGCCCCGGGGTCCTGATCGGGACGGGCGAGGATCTGCCAGCGGTGACCGCCCTCGCTGCCGGAGAACCAGCTGCGCCGGGTGGTCTCGGCGAGGTCGCGGTCGCCGTCCGGGCCGTCGAAGGTGTCCAGGGTGCCGTGGTAGAGCGCGTTCAGCAGCTGCGCGGTGCGCGGCGAGTCGTGCTGCGGGTCGCTCTGCCGGTCGAACAGCTCGGCCGCGGCCTCGCCGGTGCTGTGGCCGAACGCGACGTCGGTGCGGTTGGGGTCGGGCCGACTGTCCTCGGGGGCGTCGCCGTCGTGCCGCCACTCCAGGCCGAGCGCGGTGCCGTGGTAGACGCTGCGCCCGAGGGCCGGTGCGGCGGTCACCTCGAAGGTCCGGACGGCGACCGGCTCCGGTCCGGCCTCCAGCAGCCACAGTTGGACGTACCGGGCCCGGACGGGCGCGGCGGGGGAGTACTCGAGGACGGGCGTGCCGGCGTCGTAGTCCTGGTGGTGCGCGGCGGGCCAGTCGGTGCCGTCCACCGAGGTCTGGACCCGGACGGCGGGCAGCAGGTGGGCGTCGTCGGGGTCGCCGGCCAGGACGCGCAGCGAGCTCACGTCCTGGACGGTGCCCAGGTCGACGGTGATCCGGTCCGAGCGCACGGGGGCGTTCGCGCTCAGGTAGTAGGTGTCGTCCTGGTGGTCGAGGAGGTGCTCGACGCCGTGCCCGGCCGCCGTACCCAGGCCCCCGGCGACGGCGGCGCCGCGCCCGGCCAGGGTCCAGCCCAGCGCCGCGACGACCTCGGCGGCGGAATCGGGGGAGGCGTCCGGCGGCAGCAGCCCGGGGACGGCGGCCGCCGCCCGGAGGAAGTCGTGGTCGGTGTCGCTGTACCACCCGGCGACCAGGTAGGACAGTTCGGCGTCCGGCGGGTAACTGTCGCCGTGTGCCGGGTCCCTGAGGTCCTGGAGGTCATCGTGGAGGGCGAACACGTTCTCGTGGTACGGCTCGAAGGCGGCGAAGTTGGGCAGTCCGGCGCCGGCGGCGTTCAGGAACAGCGACCGCTTGGCCTCCGGCTCCCGCCAGGGGGTGCCGGGCGTCAGCACGTGGCGGCGGCCGAGCCAGTCGACCTCCGGCTCCTCGCGGCGCGGGTCGACGAAGCTGTTGATCGCCTCCTTGTCGTCCCAGGAGGCGCCCTCGTCGTCCGAGTACAGGTAGTCGCTGTGCACCACCCAGCCGCGGACCTTGCGCGCGCCGCGCACCCACGCGTAGCGCACCACCAGCCAGCGGTTGGGCACCAGCGGGAAGTGGGTGTCCTGGCCGTCGTCCGGTACGAAGCCGTCGGTGAGCGCCTCGGGCAGCTGCCACTGGAGGTGCACGCCCTCGAAGCCCGCGTCCCCGCCGACCTCCTTGCCTCCGGTGAAGGCCTCGGGTTCGGCGGCGCCCCGGCCCTTGGTCTTCGGCTGGGTGCCGAGCATCCGGTCGAAGCTCGGCTGGGGGCGGTGGAAGGGGTGCAGGGTGCGCACCTTCCGGTTGACCAGCAGGGCGTGCACCTGGACGGGCACGATCAGGTCGGTGTCGCTCATCGGTCGGAGTCCCCCGCGTTCGAGGTCGGCGTGGTGGTGACGATCAGGGCGGGGCGGTGCGAGGTGCCCTCGCGGGAGGTGATCACCGCGAGCTCCCGGGCGGCCTGGGCCTTGGTGAGCGCCACCGAGACCCGGCCGCCGGTGCGGGCGCGGACGTGGTCGGTGACGTCGAACTCCAGCCAGGTCCAGGCGTCGACGGCGCCCAGGCGGGCCCGGGCGAGCGGCTGCGCGGAGAGTTCGGGGCGGTCGGCCCAGGCGAGCGCGGACTCCGCCCAGTCGTTGCCGGTGCCGTGCAGCAGCAGGTCGAAGTCGCCCGCGTCCCTGGCCGCCGCGTGCACCCGGACGACGGCCCGGGCGATCCGGTCGGCGGGCGGGAGCCCGGTGGCGTCGAAGCGCAGGTAGGCGATCCTGGTGACGGAGCTGGCCGGCCCCTCGTTCTTGACCATCAGCTCGTGGCGGGTGCCGTCGACCGGGCCCTGGCCGTACTGGACGAAGGTGTCCGCCTCGCACGGCAGGTCGGTCCGGGGAGCGGGCAGCAGCAGCTGTTCCAGCGGCGCGTTGACGAGTTGCAGGGCGAAGCGCCCCGGTGACAGGTCGCTCCCGCAGGCGGCGGCGAGGGCCGGCAGCAGCCCGCCGTCGCCGTGCAGGGTGAGCACGTCCGGCAGGCGCCCGCCCTGGCCCGGGCGCAGGTGGTCGAAGACGGTACGGCCGCTCGCCGGGTCGGGGAACTCGGTGCCGGTCGGGTAGCCGACGGCGCTGCCGGTCAGGTGGCGCAGGCTGATCCGGGCCTCGGAGTTGACGCCGAAGTGGATGCCCTGGCCCGGCTCGCGGATGCTCACCGAGTCCGGGACGGCGTCCCACAGCACCAGCAGGAGGTCGGGGGCGAGGTGGTCCCGGCGCAGTTCCTCGACGGGTTCGCCGGCCCGGGTGGCGATCAGGTCGAACACCGGCCAGGCGCGCACGAGTTCGGAGTGCATCAGCAGCCCGGCGGCGGGTAGGCGGGTGCCGTCGCGGAACCGGCGTTCGCGCAGCAGGGGCGCCAGCGCGTGGTCCGTCGAGGTGTGGGCGCCGACGTCGGCGGCGCCCGCGACCAGCGCCTCGATCCAGCCCTCGTCGATCCGGAACGCCCGAAGGCTCTCCGGCGGCAGGAGACGCGGATCGGGCACCAGGTGCGGGAAGGGCACCCCGCGCAGCAGGGCCAGGCGTTCCAGCCAGTCCGGCGCGGTCGGGGTCACGGCCTCGGCGACCGCGGCCAGCGAGGCGCGGGCGCGCGGGTCGGCGAGCAGGGCGGCGGGCCGGACGCGGGCGGTCCGGACGCGGGCGGTCCGGGCGGCCGGGGCCGGTGCGCGGCGCGGCTCGCCACCGAGGGCCTGGACCAGCCGGGCACCGAGGCCGGCCGCGGCGAGTGCGCCGAGGGCGGTGTCGCCGGGCAGGGCGTCCGGGTCCTGCCGGGCCCGGACCGGGTCGGCGCCGAGCGCGGCCAGGGTGGCGGCGCGGTTGGCCAGGGCCCGCCGGGCTTCGACGATCTCGGTGCTGTACTCGGGGTCGGCGAGCGCGATGGTGCGGCCGAGCGTCCACGCGGCGGCGTAGCTGACGTCGAAGACGCCGTACGCCGGGTCGTAGACCAGCGCGTGGTCGGCCGTGCTGTGCGGGCCCTCGACGGCCTCGCGCGGCAGTTCGGGGGCGGTGAGCGGGGTGAACGGGCCCCGGTACCAGGCGTACGTGGACTCCCCGGCGAGGGTGCGCTGGGGGAGGGCGGTGTAGCCGTGGTGCAGCCGGGTGCGGATGTGGCGCTCGGCGGCGGTGTCGCCCCCGCCGGCGGGCGGGGTGTGCCGCAGGGCGAGCCGCTCCGGGTCCGCGGTGCCGGGCGCGACCAGGTCGCGCAGCAGGGTGCCGGGGTCGAGGGTGCCGTCGGGGGCGTTGGTGAAGGACCAGGACCACAGGCTGCAGAGCCGGATGTGCCCGGCGTCCGCGAGCGTGCCGGGTTCGAGCCGGTCGAGGTGGCCCTCCAGCGAGACCAGGTGGACGGCGTAGCTCCCGGGCGTGCGCGGGAAGCGGTTGGCGGCCAGGACGGCGTACGCGCCCTCGGTGAGCACTTCGCCGTCGTCCCGGCGCTGCGGGGCGAGTTCGACGTCGCGGACGTGGGTGAGGTCGAGCAGTTCGGCCTTGCGCGGGGCGATCGCGTGGAACACCCCGATCGGCAGGTCGATCGTCCGGCAGGGCAGGGTGTCGTCGATGTCCCCGCCCAACTCCGGCCCGACGGTGCCGGGTTCGGTGGGGCGCCGGAGTTCGCCGACCGGCCGGTCGGTGAACTCGCCGGCGGCGGCGGGGTCGTCCAGCGCCTCCCCCTCGGCGAGCAGCAGCAGTGCCAGCCAGGGGGCCGGTACGGACCGCTTCGCCAGGGTCCGTTCCCAGGGCAGGACCGCGCGGGTGAGCGTGACGTGCGGCAGCACGTGGGTGTACCGACCGGCGGCGCCGGCGGCCGGGTAGAGGGCGTGCACCGAGCTCGGGTCGAGGTGGAAGCGCGCCGCGCGGATCTCGTACCGGCCCTCGGCCGGGGGGAGCTCGGCGGCGGTGTCCAGGGGCCGGCCGTCCTTGCTGAGCCGGTGCTCGACGGTGACGGTGTAGACGCCGGCGGTGGCCTTGGGGACGAGGTGGTCGTAGAAGCTGACGTCCAGGTCGGGGCGGGTGGGCACGGCGGTCACCTCTGGGCTTCGGTCAGCATCGGGGCGTCGGTCAGGGAGTGGCCGAGGAGCTCGGCGGTGCGGTCCAGCGGGCCGTCGCTCCCCGGGGCGAGGCCGAGGGCGGCCAGCGCGTCGTGCACGGCGGTGCGTTCGGCGGCCGCCCCGGTGAGGGTGCGGGTGATCACACCGACACCGTCCTCCTCGAAGACCGGGGCGGGCCCGGCCACGGACCCGTCGCGCAGCGGCATCCGGCCGGGCGGCAGCCCCTCGACGTCGAGGGCGGCGGAGGGCACCGGGCCGACGCCGAGCTGCCGGGTCGGGCCGGGGACGTCGATGGTCAGCCCGGTGAGGCAGCCGTCGACCAGGCCGTCCTGGTCGAGCGCCTGGTTCGGGTTCGCCAGCGGCCGGCCCCAGAGCGCCTGCGGCAGGCCCTCGCGGGAGGCGGTGATCTCCCAGCCGGCCTCCTGCCAGCCGTAGCGCCGGCCCTGCTCGTCGAGGATCTCGACGATCTGCTCGCAGACCACGCCGGTGAGCTTCATCGGCCGGATGTCGATCCGGGCGGTGTCGCTGCCCGCGAACAGGTCGCCGTTGAGGGTGATCCTGGACGCGGGCAGGGCGGACTCGACGGCCGTGGTGAAGCCGTCGATCCGGACCAGCTCCGGGGCGGCCGCCGCCTGCCGGGCCGCCGTCTCCGCCTCGGTGACGTCGGGAAGTTCGCCGCCCTGTTTCAGCGCGGCGCGCGAGGGTGCGGGCAGTTGGAGCTGGAACTCCTCCCAGTCGGCGGCCGGCGCGCCCTTGCGGTCGGCGCCGAAGCCGAGGGTGAAGGAGATGAACCAGACCTTGACCTTGGCCCGGCCGCCGATCGGCGGCAGCCACAGCTGGAGGTCGACGCCGACCTCCAGCGAGACCCGGATCCGGACGAAGAGCACCTTGACGGTGGCGGCGACGCCGATGCGCAGGCCGAGCGCGAGGTCGGCGTAGAACGGCTTCCACTGCACCAGGGCGTGCACGTAGGCGGTGAACCAGGCGCGCAGGTTGATGCCGTGCCCGTTGTCGTAGACGGCGGCCAGCTCGCCGCCGATCATGAAGGCGCCGTCGGTCAGCGCGGCGTAGGCCTCGGCCCGGATCGACACCGGGCCGCGCTCCCACAGCCAGCCGATCCGCGGCGGCCTCGGGTAGTGCGCGGGGACGCGGAAGCGCGGGTGGTAGCCGCCCGCGGTGAGCACGAAGCCCTTCGGGACGCCGGGCAGGCTCTTGCCCCACACGTAGAGGGAGATGCCGCCGGTGAGCCTGGCCTGCGGGTCCAGCAGGTAGGAGCCCTCGGCGATGACGGTGTCCATGGAGAAGCGGCCGAGCGCGGAGTCGTAGGCGAAGACGAAGTCGACGACGACCTGGCCGAGCGGCTTGCCGAAGAGGAGCGGTGCGGCCCCGTCGTGCGGTGCGGCCTCCCCGTGCGGGGAGACCTCGCCCCGCCGCGCCGCCGTGCTCCCGGCGCCACGGGTGGGCGGCAGCGCGAGCGAGGTGCTGCCCGCCAGGACGGCCTTCCAGCCGGCCGGGCCCCACTCGACCAGGGCCACCGCGCGGGCCTGGATGAACCGGTAGACGGTGAACTCCATGCCGCCGGCCACCCAGTACTGGCCCTGCGCCGGGGTCACCCAGCCGCCCTGCCCGACCAGTCGGTCCAGCGCCTCGGTCGGGGACAGCTTCTCGACCTCGCCGCCCGGCTCGCCGGGCGCGGCGCCGAGCCGCTTGACGAAGGGGAACTCGCTCACCTCGTGGGTGGCGGGCAGCCGGACGGTGCTGTTGACGCCGAAGCCGAGCACGACGCCGGTGAAGGTCACCGGGCCGACCGTGAAGAGCCCGTTGATCCGGTTGCGGCCGGCGACCAGTTCGGCGTAGCCGAAGACCGAGTCCCAGCCGGCCTTGTTGCGCGCCCAACTCCCGGCCAGCTGCAGGACGATGAGGTCCTGGATCTCGATCCGTCCGGCGGCGGCGAAGGCCGGCTCGAAGTCCGGGCCCGCGTCGATCCGGGTGAAGGCCCCGGCGATGACCACCCGGGGCGGGCCGGTCCGCTCCAGCGCCAGGCTCGCGCCGCGCAGGGTCGGGGTCAGGGACCAGTCCGTGTCCAGGCCGAAGCCGAGCCCGAGCAGGTCGACGGTGAGCGGGCCGACCGCCATGGTGGCGTCCAGCGCGATCACCAGCCGGCCGTCGACGACGGCGACGCCCAGCCGGTGCAGCCGCACCGGGCCGAGCACGACGCCGAGTTCGCGGGCGGAGCCGTCCTCCTGGGCACGGGCGGCGATGGCACGGGCGGCGATCGGGCCGCGCGCGGTGAGCGCCCGCCCGGGCGGGGAGGTGACCGGCAGGACGAGCGGGTCCTGCGGCTCGCCGCCGATGCTCAGTTCGATCTGGACCGCGACCCCCGGCCGGGCCGCCTCGCCGACGGCGAAGCGGGGCAGGCGGCGTTCGGCGGCGCCGTCCAGCCCGTCCAGCAGGGTGTTGAGGGCGCGGGCCTGCTGGTCGTTCCACCCCTCGGGGGCGGAGGTGACGGCGAGCCCGGGCAGCGCCAGGTCCGAGCCGGGCGGGACGGCGTCGCCGACCAGGGGCAGCCCGGAGGCGCGGGCGTCCAGCCGTACCCGGGCCGCGGCGGTGGTGCGGCGCGGCTTGCCCTGGCCGGAGCCGGGGCGGGTGGCGTACACCCAGCCGGTGTGCTCGGTGGTGGCGGTGAGCAGCACCTGGCCGGTGGCGGAGTCGTAGCGGACGGCCAGGGCGGTGAGCGCCGGCTCCAGGGCCTCGGGCAGTCGGGGCAGGTCGATGCCGAGCGCGGCCACCAGATCGGTCGGGCGGACCCCTTCGGGGGAGGACCAGGTGCCGGTGACGGTGGTGCCGGTGGCGTCCTCGCGGTAGTCGACGGCGAAGACCAGGGTGCGCGGCCCGGCCGTCCGTACACCGGCCGGAGCGTCCTCCTGGCGCAGGTCCTCCCCGAGCAGCTCCTCCCCGCCGTCCGGCTCCTCGGTGCCCGCACCCGGGACGACCACGGTGAGCAGGCCGGTCACCTGCTTCTCGTAGCCGCCACCGGTGGGGCGCCGGGTGAGCACCGTGGTGAGGGTGAGCACGGCGTCGGCCTCGCCGATCGGGAACGCCAGGGCACCGCCCAGCGCGATCTCCTCGCCCGAGCCGTCGAACTCCACCGACAGCGAGAGCAGTTCGAGTTCGTCGAAGAGTGCCGGGACGTCGGCCTCGAACACGCCGAAGAGGTCGGCCGGGGTGAGGCCCGTCGCCTGGCCGAGGAAGCGCCAGACGCCGTCCTGGTACTCGGCCGACACGCCGACCTGGCCGCCGCCCAGCTGCCAGGCCGTCTCCAGCTCGCCGGTCCAGCCGTCACCGTCGACGGTCAGGGCGAGGTCGAGGTCGGTCAGCGCGACCCGGCCGGGCAGGACCTCCCAGGGGCCCTCCACGGAGAGGTCCAGGCCGAACGCGGGTGCGCCCTTGCCGGCGGTCCCCTCGAAGCGCAGCTCGGAGACGGTGAGTTCGGGCAGGCCGAGGCCCGGGAGGTAGGCGGCGGCCAGCGGGGCGAGCGGCACCGGGGCGAGCAGCCGGGCGACCGCCCGGAAGTCGGGCAACCGGACCTCGGCGTGCGCCTCGGTGTCGCCGGCGAGCGTGAGGGTGCCGCCGAAGAGGCTGCGCACCCGGGGGCGGCCCACGTGGGTCACGGTGAACTCGGCGAACAGCCCGGACACGCCGAGAGCGCCGGGGAACAGGTCGAAGGTGGTGTCGAGCTCGATCCGCACGCCCGCGGAGACGATCGCCGCGGTGATGCCCCGGGCCTGGTCGGCGGGGTGGAAGGTGACGGACAGGCCGCTCATCGCCAGCGGGCCGATCCGGCCGAACTCCTCGGGGATCGCGAAGTCGCCGGCCCCCAGGCCGGGCCCCAGCACCGCCAGGTCGGCCAGGTCGCGCAGCGGGACGTCCGCGAAGTCGCCCGCCAGGCTCCAGGCGCACCCGGCCTGCTCCGGGCAGAACCCGACGGCGTAGCCGCGCTGTTGCGGCCCCGCGCCGGGCAGGGGGAACTCGGCGCCGATGCCGTTGCGCGGGCGGGCGTGGTCGTCGGTCCGGTCGTCGGTCCGGTCGTCGTCGATGGCGGCGGTGGCGTCGAGCAGCAGGTGGAGGGTGTCGAAGCCCACCGTGCGCAGCACCGCCGGATCCAGCTCGCGGTCCAGGTGGCCGGCGGGCACGGTGAAGTCGGGCAGCGAGACGTCGATCTGCAGGCCGGTGACCAGGGCCTCGTCGTCGTCACCGGCCGCCGGGTCGTCAGGGTCCCGGTCGGTGGCGAACCACACCAGGGCGGGCAGCGGTGTGGCGGCGCCGGAGAGCAGCAGCTCGCCCGCGACGCTCAACTCCTCGGTGAGCGCGACGGACCGGGTGAGGTTCAGCGTTCCGGCGCCCAGGTGCCGCTGGAACAGTTCGCCCGCGGTCGGCAGGTCGAGGTCGGCGGCTCCGAGGGTGAAGGCGCCTCCGTCGGACGCCTCGATCCTCGCGCGCAGTGCCGCAACGGACAGCCCCATGGTCAACTCTCCTTACTTGTAGGTGAGCCGGTAGGTGCCCGGGGTGCCGTCCGGGTCGATGGTCAGGTGCCAGTCCCAACCGCGGGGGTCGGGCTTCTTGCCGGTCGCGGCGTCCTTGACGTTGTTGAGCGTGGTGCACACGCCCGCGACGCCGACCTGGTCCCGGTAGTGGTACGGCCCGGTGCCCTTGATGACGTCGCCGGACTGCCCGTAGTAGGCCACGCGCGGGAGTTCGCCGTCCGCCGGGTTCGGGGTGACGGTGGGCGCGGGCTTGTGCCGGTCGTCGGCGATCCGCTGGAGGTGGCCGAACCCGGGGATCCCGGTGCCGCCGAACTCCCGGGTGCCCGAGCTGACCAACAGGCCGTCGGGGTTGATCAGTCGGACCCAGGGCGCCGTCGAGGAGTAGCTGCTCCCGTGGTGACCGACCTTCAACCAGGAGCCGGCCTCGCGCTTGAGGTCGGGGTCGTCCTTGTACCTGGCCACCAGGTAGTCCTCGGTCTCCTCGCCGGCGTCGGCGGTGAGGATGACCTTCTGCCGTTTCCCGTCCTTGTCGGGGGCTCCCTGGAGCATCAGCACGATGCAGTCGGTGTTCGCCTGGCTCTCCGCGGTCGGCGCGTCCGCCTTGCGCTTGCTGCCTCCCAGCGGCCAGAAGCCGTGCGGGAGGGCCTCCAGGCGGGCCAGGGTGCTGCCGGTGGTCCTGCGCTTCTTGGCGGCGACGCTGGCGGTGGTGCGGGTCTTGGAGACGCTCGCGGAGATCACGTAGAGCTTCGGGGTGGTCGGGCCGTCCGGGAGGCCGTCGAGCGGCAGCAGGAGCGGGGTGGCGGGCATGTCCTGTTCGACCGGCTCGGTGGCGATGGTGTGGGACGAGCCGTCGCGACCGTAGGTGGTCCAGTTCTTGAGCATCAGGTTGAGGCCCTTGCCGTGCCCCAGGATGTCCTTGGTGTAGTCGCCGGGCTTCCCGGTGTACCGGATGTTCCGGATCGTGTAGCGCAGTCGGCGCTTCTTCGTGGCCGTGTCGACCGGCGCGACGAGGTCCTGGACGTAGCGGTAGTGGTCGCGGTCGGGGTGACTGAGGATCAGGTAGTCGATGGTGTTCGGGGTTTTCAGGTTCTTCAGGTAGCCGTCGATCTTCTCGATGACCCGCTCCGACATGGACCCGGCCGTCGCCAGGGGGCCGCCGCCCTTGTGCCCCTGGCGCTTGATGCTCCCGCAGTCGATCAGGACCGAAGCCACGCCCTGGGTGTCCTTGCCGTCGGCGTAGAAGATCAACAGGGTGCAGTCGCCCTGCCCCACATTGAAGAAGACGGCTTCCACGGGCATGGCGAACTCCCTCAGTCCGTACGGCTGATGATCACTGGTCGAGGAGCAGCGCCCATGGTCGCACGTATACATCTTGGCGGAGCCATGACTTCCCGGACTGATCGAAACTCTCCGAGAATTTCGGTGATCCGATCGAAAGCATTCTCTTTCTGACACGGCGCCGACATCCAACCTCAGGCGCACCAGTGGGAGTTGTTGACGAAATCAGGTCCTCACCCGAGTATCCGAGAGTGCTGCCGAACACCTCCCCCTCCGATCCCTCCGACGCGGCCGCAGGACCGCCCGGCCTGCTGCGGGTCGAGTGCGTGCCAAGCCCGGACCCGCTTCCCGTCTCGACACCCAGCAAGACCAAGAACGGCGTCCTCAGCCTCACTTTCTCCAAGCCCGACGGCGCCGCGGACGTCAGATGCCGGTCCATCACCGTCTCCCTCCCGGTGGGGACGACCGCCGCCGACCTCGCCAGCAGCCCCGCCCCCCTCGACGGCAACCAGGACGGGGGCCAAGGGAGTTGGCTGATCGTGCCGCAGCGCGGTGACGAGGCCGTGGTGTTCACGTGCACCCCGGAGGGGCCGGGGAACCAGGTGACCTTCGACGCCACCCGCCGCTTCACCCTCAAGGTCTCGGCGATCCCCGTCGTCCGCACCCCCGGCCACGCCGCCCTCACCATCACCGAGCACACGACCCCCGCCACCAGCGACGATTGGGCCGACCGCACCGTGAGCACCGACCCCGTGGAGAAGCACCTCGAAAGCCCGTCGGCCTTCCACTTCCGCGGTTTCGCCGCCGAGAGGCCCCAGATCGTCAACGACGGGAAGGCGACGGTCGTCCTGCGCTGGGAGGGCAGCGAGGCCGGCACCGGCTACTGGCTGGCCTGGGACGACCGCCCCCCGATCGAAGTCTCCGGCGGAAGCCACCCGGTCGGCCCCCTCACCGACACCACCACCTTCGTCCTGGACGCCCGCACCAAGGACGCCCAGGGCAAGGACGTCCACCACTACCTGTCCACCACCGTCACGGTGAAGAACCCCGACATCGCCGCCAAGACCCTCTCCGCCACCGACAAGGTCACCGTGACGGACACCTTCTGGGCGGACAACAAGAACGCCAGGAAGACCTGGGCCCGCAACACCGCCTTCGAGGGGGACGTCACCATGTCCGGCAAGCTGACCGTCGGCGGCGAACTGCAGGCGGACGGGAACGTCACCGTGAAGTCCGACAAGGAGCTGAAAGCCGGCAAGGTGACGGCGGGCGGAGTGATCACGGCGAACGACGGCCTGACCGTCAAGTCGGACAAGACGCTCAAGGCCGCCGCCCTGGCACACCCCACCGCGGGCACCGCGATCAAGGTCAACGACACGCTGCTCTTCCAGGGCACCGCGGGCCTGAGCATCCCCCAGAACGGCGGAGCGATCACCGTCTACGGCGCGCTCACCGCCAAGGCCGGGGCCCAGGCCGGTGAGGGCGAGCTCACCGCCAACGGACCGCTCACCGCCAACAAGACCGTCAAGGTCACCGGCACCCTCACCGCCAACGGCAGCGTCTCCTTCGCCACCGCACTCTTCGGCAGCCCGACGCGGAAGAACTACCCGACGTCGTCCGTCAAGCCGCGCTCGACCAGCAAGTGGACCATGACGGCCGACCGGAACGGCTTCCTGGTGGTCGAGGCCGCCAGCTACGAGTGGTTCAGCGACGACGAGAAGCACGGCCGCAAGCACCGGGTCTACGTCGAAGCCCCCGGGATGACCTACTACTTCGACCTCGTCGCCCACGGCAAGAAGACCCGGCAGAACACCCAGGGAGTCTGGGACAACATGACCGTCCCGCTCGCCCGCAACGCCACCGCCAAGGTCTGGATCGAGGACATCGACGACGTCGCGAACGCGAACGGCAACGTCCAGATGAACATCTGCTGGTACCCCATGGGCGCCGTCTGACCGTCCCCTCCCCACCCGGGGAGGGGGGGCGGGGGCGGTCGCACCGGGGGCGGGAGCGCGACCCCGACAGCCCCCCCCCGCGCGAGGCAGCGCCCTCGCCCACCGCCAGCCCGCACCC